>CAIWVZ010000104.1 GCA_903916245.1 uncultured Planctomycetota bacterium
GCAAACTGCTGTTCGCCTACTTCACCCGCTCCTACGCGAAGTGAGGCCCCTGCGACGCTCTGGAAGCCGCTGCGCTTTCGGACGCGTCACTTGCCGAGTTCGGCAAGCAAGCGGTGCTCTTCTGCCACATCACGTCGCAAGTCTCGACCGATCCCTACCAAAAGCTCCTGTCCGAAAAGGGCGGGCGCGGGTTCCCGTACCTCGTGTTCATGGACGCCGAAGGCACCGTGTTGGCGTCGCCCGCCGATCGCACGGTGGCCTCGTTCACGAAGACGAATACGGAACTCAAGCGCATCGCGGACCTTCAGGGCAAGACCGATCCCGCCTCCGTCACCGCGCTCGTGTTCGCGAAACTCGACATGGGCATGATGAAGGCCGCGGATGCCAAGGAGAAGTTGTCGGGCATGACGTTGACGCCCGCGCAAGTCGCGATGCTCGAGTCGGCCATGATCGACGACGAGGTCAACGCGGCGCGCGCCAACGTGCGCACCCGTGACGAGATGCTCGCCGTCGGCGACAAGTACCTCGAGATGAAGGCCAAGGGCCGCGTCCCGACGGGCAAGTCGGCTCCCATGTTCTGGGGCACGATCGCGTCGACCGCGGAATCGAAGAAGGACGTCGCGCTCTTCGAGGAATGCGTCACGCAGATGAAGAAGATCGCCGCCGCCGATCCGCGCTATGCGCGACAGGTGGATGCGATGGAGACGCGCCTCAAGTCGATGAAGGACCCGAAGGGTGCGGCTCCCGAGAAGCAGGCGAAGCGACTCGGCGGCGGCTGAGTCTCGACGGTTTCCGTCACGCAACGGGGCGTTCCGCGGCAGGTCCGTGGGGCGCCCCGGTTTGCGTTCGGGAGGTGGGGCGGTCGCTTGACCCCCCCGGGGGTGCGGGTAAGATGTCCGACCCCACGGAGGGCAAGGGTTTCCTCGGAAACCCATCCTTTCGTCGTGTGATACGGGGCGTGGCGCAGCCTGGCTAGCGCGCTTGAATGGGGTTCAAGAGGTCGTGGGTTCAAATCCCATCGCCCCGACTGGAAGTGAAAGAAACAGGCCCCTTCGCCCGACGGCGGAGGGGCCTGTGACTTTTCCCGGTGACGCCGCGGTCAGCCGTTGCGGCGGCGGGCGGGACGCGAGGCGGCGCGCTGCGGGCGGGAGGCGGGGCCGCCACGTTCGTAAGCGGGCAGTTCCAACTGCTTGGGATCGAGTTTCGCGAGTCCGGCGTCGATCCGAGAGGCGAGCCCGACCATACCCTTCTCCTTCACGCGTGTCAGAAGTTGCTTGGCGGTATCGACGGCCGAGAGATTCATGCCGTCGAGCTCGTTGGCGTTCGGGGGAGAGGCGTCGAAGGCCGCGAGGATGGCATCCGTCGCCTTGGGGAAATCGTTCGTCTCGAAGCGGATGCGCGCGATCCCGCCGAAGGCGAACGTCATGAAACGTCGGGCCGCCGCTTCCGCCTGCGGATCGAGGTTCATGGCGCGGTCGCAGAGGGCCAACGCGCGTTCGTAGGAAGCCACGGCCTTCTCGGGGGCGTTGGCCTTGCGATGGGCCTCGGCCGCGATGATCGACCCGAAAGCCGCGTAGGTCTCGAGGCCGCGCGGCCCCCCGCCCTTCGCCGCGAGTTGGCCGAGGACGGCGTTCCCGACGTCGCGCGTCGTGCGGACTCCGGTCGAAGCGTCACGTTCCGCGATCAACGCCGCGTACTGGGCTTCCATGCCGTCGGGGCCCCGGTCTTCGACCAATTGGCTGCGGTAGCGGTCGTGGAGGGCCCACGTATTCGGGAACTTGAGAATCCCCGTTTCGAGGATGCTGAACGCCTGTCCCTTCGCCCCGAGCCACTTGAGGAAGTCGTAGTGACCGGCGACTTGATCGGCGTTGCCGAACGGGTGTTTGGCGAGAATCGCGTAGGCGGCATGTACGTCGGCGAGCCATTCGCCGGGCCAAGCCTCTTTGCGGCGGATCGATCGGAGGATCGCCTGCTGGCGGGCTTCGGTGAACAGGCCCAAGACGAGCATGGCGTTCCACGATTCGGGGGCGATCGGAGCGAAGGCCATGGCGGCCTCGGCCGCCTTGCGCGCCGCGGCGACGTCGCCTTCGTACCACGCGATCGCCGCATCGAGTTCCGACGGGCGCCATCCCGAGGCTCCCGCCGCGACCGCGGCGGAGAGCGACGTCCGCGCCTTGCCGAGGGCGGCGACGGCCGCCTCCGCGTCGAGGGTGCCGCCCGTCGCTTGGTGCAGGAGAGCGGCGGCGAGGCCGACGAGGGCGTCGGCGTCCTTCGTCCCGAGGATCGCGTCCGTACGGGCGACGGTGTCCGCGACGGCGGCGTCATCGACGAATTCCGGCGCCGCGCCCTCAAGCGCCCGGGTCCAAGAAGCGGCGTCGAGGGCCGGCGAGCGGCCCGACAGGCCGCGATGAACCACCGAGAGCGTACGAGCACGGTCGGAGGATCCGCCCATCCGGTCGAGGGCGCCCATCAGAGCGTTGCGTTCGTCCGACGGAAGAGCCGTGCGCATGGCGTCGGAGATGAGCTCGACCGCGGATTCCGAGGTGGATTTCGCCAACGATTCACGGGAGGCCTTCGCCAGTTCGGCGTCGAGGCTGAACACGCCGAGCCGGAGCAGGTCGACGTTGGCGTCGCCGCCCGCTTCCGAGACTTTCTTGAGCAAGGCGGCACGGGTGTCCTTGTCGCCCGACAAGAAAGCGGCTTCGACCGCTTCGCGGTCGGAACTTTCGCGGCTGAGCACGCGATCGAGGACGGGACGATCGGCGCGGTTGATCGGCGGCTGCTTCGGGCGATCCGCGACGCCGTCCTTGATGGCCTTGAACACCGAATCGGTATCCCATGCGTAGTAGACGTCGTAGGCCTCTTTTCCGTCGTCGCCGAGCATGATGTGACGCGGCGCGACGCGGACGCCTTCGAAGTACCGTTCGAACAGGAACGGCTCGATGGAGATGTGTTCTCCGCAGGTGACGGTGCCGAATCGGGGGCAGGGGATGCGGCGACCTTGCTCGTCGTGGTCGCGAGGGGTGTGCCGGTAGGTCGACGCGATCACGCACGTGTAGGCGTCGTACAGTCCCGCGGTCTCGGGGCGACGGTAGCGGACGCCCGCGTAGTGTTCGCTCGCGATCTCCCCGTCCATGTTGACGCAAATGAGGATCGGCTTGCCGGTCTCCTTCGAAACCGCCTGGGCGTCCTCCCACGTGCGCTGCCACCGGATGAGGCACGGCTTCGCCCAGTCCTCCGCCGTGGGCGCGAACCACATCTGTTCGCGGTTCACACGGGTCGTGGGAGCATCCTGCGCCCCGATCGGCGACGACAGGGACGCGAGGAGCGCGAGAGCGACGAGCACGAAGCGATGGATGCGGAGCATGGAGGTCTCTCGGGAGGCCCGCGCAGGGCCCTCCGGTGTCGGCCCAAGTATAGTGGCGCAGCGCCCTTTTCCCGAGGTTCCCCGTTTGTCACCCACCCCTACTCCGTCACGTCCCGATTCGACATCACGCGCCTGCATCGCCGCCGTCGCGGCGGAAGTCGGAAAGGTCGTCGTCGGGCGGGAAGCGCTCGTCGACGGGCTGTTGATCGGCCTCTTGGCCGATGGGCACGTACTTCTCGAAGGGGTGCCCGGGCTTGCGAAGTCGTTGGCGGTCCAGTCGCTCGCGGGAGCTCTCGGTGGGACGTTCCGTCGCATTCAGTTCACGCCCGATCTCCTGCCGTCGGATCTCGTCGGCACGCAGGTGTACCAGCCGTCCACGGGCGCATGGTCGGTGCGTGAAGGTCCGATTTTCGCGAATTTCGTCCTGGCCGACGAAGTGAACCGTGCCCCCGCGAAGGTGCAGTCGGCGCTTCTCGAGGCGATGCAGGAGCGGCAGGTTTCGCTGGCCGGGGAAACGCGTCGGCTCCCGGAGCCGTTTCTCGTCCTCGCGACCCAGAACCCCGTCGACCAGGAGGGGACGTACCCCTTGCCCGAAGCCCAAGTGGATCGCTTCATGCTGAAGGTGGTCGTGACGTATCCGTCGCGCGACGCCGAGCGGGACGTCGTCATGCGGATGGCGAAAACGACGGGGCGTGCCGAAGTGACGAAGGTGGCCGACCCCGCGACGATTCTCGCGGCTCGTCGGGAGGTCGACGCTTTGCACGTCGATCCGAAACTGGTCGCCTACGCCGTCGATCTCGTCCGCGCGACCCGCGATCCTTCGTCCGTCGGACTCTCCGATCTCGCGGGGCTCGTCCGTCACGGGGCGTCGCCGCGAGCGTCGATCGCTTTGGTGATGGCCGCCCGCGCGCGGGCGTGGCTCGACGGCAAATCGTTCGTCGGGCCCGCGGACGTGAAGTCCGTCGCGACGGCGGTCCTCAGGCATCGCGTGCTCATGACCTACGAAGCCGAAGCCGGAGGCGTCACCGCCGATGCGGTCGTCGCGCGCGTCACGGCCGCGGTGCCGATTCCCTGATCCATGGACGCCGCCCGGTTCGAGTCTACTTTATCCGACATTCTTCGGAGCGTCCGCGGGATGCCGCTCGTCGGCCGTCGCCTGGCGGACGACATGACGTCCGGAGGTCATCGCTCGGCGCTCCGGGGCGCGGGTATCGAATTCGGTGAAGTCCGTGAATACGTCCCCGGTGACGATCCGCGCGCCGTGGATCCTTCGGTGACCGCCCGCATGGGGCGTCTCTTCGTGAAGCGTTTCGTCGACGAGCGCGAACGCACCGTCATCTGCATGCTCGACGTGCGATCCGGAATGGACGTCGGATTCGGCACCTGGTCGCTGCGGGACGCCGCGGTGCGTTTGCTCGCCTGCACGGCGTGGAGCGCGGTGAAGGGGCAGGATCGTGTCGGCTTGGTGACGGTCGGAGGAGAACCGCTCGCGCGCCCCGCATTCGGAAAAGGGGCGTCGCACTTCGTCCGCATGATGCGTGCGGCGATCGTCGCCCGCACGCTACCGTCGCGTGCTCCGTTCGCCGTGGGGTTCGAAACCGTTCTGCGCGCGGCGATCCGGCGGAGTCTCGTCGTTCTCGCGACCGACGGTCGCGATCTCGGCGAGGAATCGCGGTGGCGAGGGATCTCCGCGCGTCACGATCTCGTCGTCGTGCGTTTGCGTCCTCCCGAGAGAGACTTT
The DNA here is from genome assembly GCA_903916245.1 of uncultured Planctomycetota bacterium. GTDB lineage: Bacteria > Planctomycetota > CAIWVZ01 > CAIWVZ01. The sequence goes on from CAIWVZ010000104.1 coordinate 5,109, forward strand.
CCGGATCTCGGTGCGGTCAGGGTGACCGACGGAACCGCCGTCGCCACGCTCGGTAGCGATGATCCGGCGTGGAGGACGCAGCATGCCGAGGCGTGGCGTCGGGAAGATGCCGCCTTCGAAGCCTTCGTCCGACGCATCGGCGCCGACGGCGTGACCGTCGACGTGCCGCCGACTCCCGCGGTGGATGTTCTCCTCCGTCCGCTCGTCGATCGCTTCGTTTCCCGGCGTACCGAGGCGCGCGCGTGAAGACTCTCGCGGTGATCGCCTTCGTCGTGGCGGCCGTCGTCGCTCAGGCACCCGTCGCTCGGATCGAGGGGCTCCCGACGTCGGTTCCGTTCGCCGAACGGTTCACGTTCTCCGTGGTGCTCGAAGGGAACGACGTCGGGATCTACGCTCCTCCCCGCATCGAAGATTTCCTTCCGCTCGTCGTCGACTCCGCGCGTGAAGACGTCTCCGCCGGAAAACGCCTCTTTCGTGTCGACGCGTCGGCCGTCACCGCAGGATCCGTCACGTTGCGCGGCGTGACGTGGCGAGCGTCGACGATCGACGGCCCCAAGGCGGTGACCGCACCGCCCGCGC
>CAIWVZ010000105.1 GCA_903916245.1 uncultured Planctomycetota bacterium
AACTGGTCGGTCAGCCGGCGAAGCGCCAGGCGGTGACCAACCCGAAGAACACCGTGTTCAGCATCAAGCGTTTCATGGGCCGTCGTCGCAACGAGGTCGACGCGGAAGTGAAGCGTGTGCCCTACGAAATCACGGGCTCGGGTGACGGGCCGACCAAGGTGGCGATCCTCGGACGGACCTACGCTCCCCCCGAGATCTCCGCGAAGGTGCTGCGCAAGCTCAAGGAGACGGCGGAAGCCAAACTCGGTCACGCCGTCGAGAAGGCCGTCATCACGGTGCCGGCGTACTTCAACGACGCGCAACGTCAGGCGACGAAGGATGCCGGGGCCATCGCGGGACTCGAGGTCGTTCGCATCATCAACGAACCGACGGCCGCGGCGCTCGCGTACGGTTTGAACAAGAATCGCAACGAAAAGATCGCGATCTACGATCTCGGCGGCGGCACCTTCGACATCTCGATCCTCGAGGTGGCGGCGGGCGACGGCGAGGAGAAGACGTTCGAGGTGCTGTCGACGAACGGAGATACCCACCTCGGCGGCGACGATTTCGACAACGTTCTCGTGGATCACGTCGCCGAAGATTTCAAGAAGCAGACGGGCATCGACGTTCGTCAGGATCCGATGGCGTTGCAGCGCTTGAAGGAAGGGTGCGAGAAGGCGAAGTGTGAACTGTCGTCGAACGTGCAGTCCGAAATCAACCTGCCGTTCATCACGGCGGACCGCTCCGGTCCGAAGCACTTGAAGTACGTCTTCAAGCGCGCCGAGTTCGAGCGCCTCGTCGACCCCCTCATCGAACGCAGCCGCGGCCCGTGCGTCGCCGCGCTTCGCGATGCCGGACTCGATGCTTCGAAGATCGACAAGGTCGTTCTCGTCGGCGGATCGACGCGTATTCCGGCCGTCCAGGCGATGGTGAAGGAGATTTTCGGGAAGGTTCCGGATCAGTCGGTGAATCCGGACGAAGCCGTGGCGCTCGGCGCCGCGATCCAAGGCTCCATCCTCGCGGGCGAGCGCAAGGACGTCCTCCTTCTCGACGTGACGCCGCTTTCGCTCGGCATCGAGACGCTCGGCGGCGTGATGACCACCCTGATCGAGCGCAACACCACCATTCCGACGAAGAAGTCGCAGGTCTTCTCCACGGCGGCGGACAACCAGCCGCAGGTGACGATCCACGTGCTGCAGGGCGAACGCCCCAAGGCGCGCGACAACCGCACTCTCGGGAACTTCGATCTCGCCGATATTCCGCCCGCGATGCGCGGCGTTCCGAAGATCGAAGTCACCTTCGACATCGACGCCAACGGCATCCTGAACGTTTCGGCGAAGGATCAGGCGACGGGTAAGGAAAAGCAGGTTCGCATCACGTCCGGTTCGGCGTTGTCGAAGGACGAGATCGAACGGATGCGTCGCGAGGCCGAAGAGAACGCCGAGGCCGACAAAGCCGCGCGCGAACTCATCGAAGCCCGCAACAAGGCCGAGGTCCTGATCTACGAGGCCGAGAAGAACCTGAAGGAGCACGGGGCCAAACTCGACGACGCCGAGAAGAAGGGGGTCGAGGATGCCGTCGCGGAACTCAAGTCCGTGAAGGATTCCGACGAGCTCAAGAAGATCGAGGACGCCGTCGAGAAGGTCAACCAGGCGCTTTACAAGGTGGCCGACAAGCTCTACGCGTCGTCGTCGCAGGAACCGGCGGCCGAGGCGGCCGGAGGCGGCGACAAGCCCGGGGAGCGCGTGGTCGACGCGGAGTTCGAAGAGAAGAAGTGACCGGAACGCCGCACCTTCGCGGTGCGACGTTGACCTACGGCGGGCGGCAGGGGACAATCCCCGCCGCCCGTCGGTCTTTCCCGGCGGCAGGGCGGACGGCAACGTGATCGAGGTGGATGGACTCGTCAAACGCTACGGGGGCTTCACGGCCCTCCACGGCATTTCGTTTTCCGTGAGGGGCGGTTCGGTCACGGCCTTCCTCGGGCTCAACGGAGCCGGAAAGTCGACCACTCTGCGCGTCCTGTCCTGCTTCCTCCCGCCGACTTCCGGGACCGTCACGGTGGCCGGGCACGACGCCGTTCGCGCGAGCGAGGCCGTTCGGCGGGAGATCGGTTACCTCCCCGAGTCGGTGCCGCTGCATCCGGAGATGAAAGTCGGGGAGTACCTCCGATTTCGGGCGCGCTTGAAGGGCGTGCCCGCGACGGAACTCTCCGCCGCGGTCTCGCAGGCCGCGTCGCGGTGCAAGGTCGACGACGTCGTCGGGGCTCCGATCGGTTCGCTGTCGAAGGGGTATCGGCAACGCGTCGGGATCGCCGACGCGATCGTGCACCGTCCGAAGGTGTTGATTCTCGACGAACCGACGTCCGGGCTCGATCCCGCGCAGCGGTTGCAGGTGCGCGCTCTCGTCAAGGAACTCGGATCGGATCGCACGGTCTTCGTTTCGACGCACATCATCCCCGAGGTGGAAGCGACCTGCGACGACATCGTCGTCATTCATCGGGGCCGTATCGTCGCCTCGGGACCGTTGGCGTCGCTGGCGCGCGGGGGAGGGGTGCGTCTCATCTTCGAAAAGGCCGCGCTGCCGAACGCCGAGACGCGCGACGACGGTCGCAACGTCGCCGTCTTCGCGACCCCCGAGCTCGCGTCTTCCGCCGCCGCCGCCGTGGTGAAGCAGGGAGGAACGTTGCACGAGTTGGCGCCGATCCGTGAAGGGCTCGAGGCCGCCTTCTCCCGATTGACCACGGGAGCGGACGCATGATCGCACGGACTTGGATCATCGCGCGTCGCGAACTTCTCTCGTTCGCGGTAAGCCCGGTCACTTGGGTGACCATGGCGGCGGCCCTCGCGTTGGCCGCGTGGATCGCCGGTCCTCGGGCCTTGGCCGCGTCGGGTGGCGACCTCTCGGGGTTCACCGTGCAGTCCTGCGGGATCTGGCTCGGGATGCAGATGTATCTCGCCCCCGTGTTGTCGATGCGCCTCTTGAGCGAAGAGCGTCGCAGCGGGACGTTCGAGGCCCTCGTCACCGCTCCCGTCGCGGACGTCGAAGTGGTCGTCGGCAAGTTTTTCGCCGCGTGGATCGTGCATGCCGTCGGGGCTTTCGTCGTCGCCATGTGGCCGCTCGTCGGATTGCCTTTCGGTGGTGCTCCGGATCCCGGACAGATGTTCTCGGCGTGGCTCGGTCTCGTGGGGACCGGATCGGTATTCATCGCGGCCGGCACCTTCGCGTCGTCCCTGACGTCGTCGCAGATGCTGGCCGGATTCCTCGCGATGGCCTTCTGTCTTTTGTTGCGCTTCCTTCCCGCGGCCGCTCTCGCGGCGCTGACGGAGGAGCACGTCCTTTCCCGCGCCCTCGCGCGCGCGAATCTCGAAGCCCAAGTTCTCGACGCCGCTCGAGGATTGGTGGACGCGGTCAACATCGCCTGCCAAGGGGCGATGACGGCCACGCTGCTTCTCTTCGCGACGCGCACCCTCGAGTCGAGGAGATGGCAATGAGCGGGGATTCGAAGGGGAGTTTCACGCGTTCCGAACGCCTCGCGATCTTCGTGAACGTCGTGCTGATCTGTCTTCTCGGTGCGGGTGTCGCCGTCGGCGTCGTGGCACTTACGGTGGATCTTTCCTATCGCGCTCCGTTGCGGGCGGATCTGACGTCCTCGGGCCGGTTCAGTCTCGACCCCGGTGCGGCCGCGATCATCGACGCCGTCGACGAACCGGTGCGCGTGACGCTCGTCGTCGGTATGGACGCCGACCGTCGCGCTCGCGTGTCGGATCTTTCGGGCGCTCCGCGGATGGACCTCTACGCGCAGCACTATCTTCCGCTCCTTCTCGAATACAAGGTGCGAGCGGGCACCGTGCTCGAAGAGTGGGGACGCCGCAACGCGAAGATCCGCGTCGACGTCATCGAAAAGGACACCGATCTCGGACGCCTCAAGGCGGCGGCGGAATTTCATGGGAAATCCGGCGACGATCTCGTCAACAAGGTGACGTTGCGTTGCGGGTCGCGCGAGCGGGTCGTGCCCCTCGATTGGTTGGCGCGCGCCGAGTGGGGTTTCTTTCCCCCGGATCCCCGACGTCCCGCCGTCTTCCCCGAGATCATCGGGCCTTGGCAGATCCAGTCGGTGTTGTCGGCGGCCTTGCGCGCCGTTGCCGACGGCGAGACGACGCGCATCGCGGTTCCGCGCGGGGCGAAGGGCGCCCTCGAACCCGACGCTCCCGATTTCGCTCCCGTCGCTCGATTCCTTCGCGGCAACGGGTACGAGCCTGTTGCCTTCGCGTTGAAGGAAGGGGTCCCGCCGGACTGCGGCATCCTGTTGATTCCGGCGGTCGCGGGCCGCCTCGATGCAGGAGCGGCGGAGAAGCTGCGGGAATTCGAAGCGCGCTCCGGTCGGGTTCTTTTGCTCGCCGATTGGAGCCGTCCGGAGAATTACGTCGCCGTTCTCGAACCCTACGGCGTCAAGTTGCCTTCGGTGGTCGTCGAAGATCCTCCGAACAAGCGGGCGGGGCAGCCGGATACGTTCCTTCTCGAGTCGAGCCGCATGGCGGTCGGATTGCATCCGATCGATGCCGGGCTGAAGGACCGGACGACGATGTTCCTCGGTACGGTGCGTCCGCTAGTGATCGACGACAAGATCCGCGGTCAAGGCGTGCAACGCGTGCCGTTGCTGCGTGGGTCGAACGACGCGAAGTCCGCTCCCGTCGACCACGGTGCCGCGGACGGCAAGACGACCTTCGATTTGGCCGCTCGGACGGCCACTCCCGCTCCTCTTTACGGCGCCGCGTTGTCGCGTCCCGGCGTCGGTGGCAAGGAGTGTCGCGTGGTGGTGGTCGGTACCCCCGAACTGCTGCAGCCGGAACTGCTCGCCGTCGGTGGGAATTGGGGGAATCGCGACTTCGTGCTGAACGCGCTCAACTGGCTCTCGGAACGGTCGGTCGCTCTCGCGGGGGTCGCGGATCGGGATCTGCTCGGATCGCGTGTCGAGATCACGGATCGCGTTCTGGATGTGTTCACCGCAACGGCGGCGATCGGCATCCCATTGTTGCTCATGGCCTGCGGATTCGTCGTCGCGGCTCGGAGGCGTCGCTGATGTCTTCGAAGACCACGATCGTTCTCTTCCTCGCGTTGCTTCTCATCGTCGCGGCGGTCAAATGGAACCGTCGCGACGCGGTTCCCGTCGATCCGTCGGAACGACGCTTGGTTCGCGCGGCGATGTTGCGCGAGGAGACCACCATCCGGTTCCGACCGGGCGAATCGAGGACGCCGAAATCGGAGGCGTATGAACTCGTCCGGGACCGGAGCGGGGCTTGGACGCTGACGAGCGCCTCCGTACTCGCCGGAAAATCGGTTCCCGCACGCGCCGACCGATGCCTGTCTTTGGTCGACGTCTTGCGCGATGCCGCCTTCGTGCGAACCCTCGGAAGCGCGTCCGCCGACAATCCGGGGGCGTTCGGCCTCCTGCCCGCGCAGGGCGACGTGATCGAGGTCGCGTCGGGGGCATCGACCTCGACCCTCGTCTTCGGATTCGATGTGGACGGAAACGGCGTCGCGGTCCGTCGCGGCAACGACTGGCCACCCATCGTGGTGGACAAGGCGGTCCTCGACGAGGCCCGTCGGCCCGCCTCGGAGTGGTGGGAGCGTCGGATGGTCGCCTCCGACTCCGCGGACGTTCGTGCCGTCACCCTCGTCGACGGCGGCGTGCGCACGCGCCTCGTCCGCGAGTCGGGACGTTGGCTCATCGCCGAGCCGGTGATCGGGCGGGCGGATCCGGCGCGCGCCGAGCGACTCGCCGCACTCGCGGTGACCGTCGCCGCGCGGGACGGCACGGGAGCCGAGCCCCCCGCATCCGCGGCGAAGATCGACGTCGTCGTCGACGCGACGGGAAAGCCGCCGGCGACGTTCCACGCGGCGATCTCGGAGCGGCGGTTGTGGTTGCGCCGGGCGGGGGAGACCTCGTGGGCCGAGGCCGCGTCGGAGGCGCCGGACGTTTTTTCCTTCCGCGCCGACGATTTCAGGAGTCGACGGGTGTTCCCCGTCGAGCCGGGCGATTTGACCTCGCTCGAGTGGACGCGTCCCGGCGCCTCACGGGTCGCTTTCCGCCGAATCGGTGGCCAGTGGTTCTACGAGCCTCCCGAGGACTCGGGGTGGACGGACCTTTCGATGAAACGTCCGTTGCTCGCCCTCGACGGCCTTTCGGGGCCTCGGTTCATCGAATCGGTGCTCGCCACCGAGGTCGAGGCGCTCCATCCGTCGCGCCCCATCGATCGTCGATGGACCGTCGGATGGTCGGCCTCGAAGGGCGGTTCCGACACGACGCGCGGCGGGTTCTCCGTCGGCGACGGCGAGGACGGCACCCGACACTACGTGGCCGACGACGGTGCCTTCGGGACGTTCCGGCGCAACGGATTGTCGGCGTTCGACGTCCCTTGGTGGACGTTGCTCGCGAAACCGCTGAACGCCACCGCACCGTGGTCCATCACCGACGTGGAAGTCACCGATGCCGCCGGTCGGAAGGTGGCGCTGCGGGCCGTCGCCGCCCGCAACGGGGGATTCGACTACCTCCTCGTCGCGCCCGAGTCTCCGGACGGCCGCCCCGCTCCGCGGGAGCGGGCGGACGCCGTTCTCGGACGCATCGCGTCGCTCGCCGCGCGGCGCTTCGTCGGCATGAACGTCGCGGATTCGGCGGGCCTCGCATCTCCGCGCCTGATCGTCCGTTGGAAGGACACCGTCCAACGGAGCGAACGCGAACTCGTCACGAATCCGAAAACCGGGCGTTGGTACACGTGGCGCATCGGCGCCGACGACGGAGAGGGGGGTGTTTTCGGCGACTATCCGGATTCGCTTCCCGGGTTGTGCTTCACCACCGAGGCGCGCGACCTCGATCCGTTCCTCGACCTTCTCGCGCCTCCGTAATCCGGACGCGGCGTTCGGATCAGGAGCGCAACGCGTCGGCGTAACACACGGAGTTTTTGATCTTCTTCGCCTGTTTCACGGCGGCGTCGGCGGCCGCGAACAGGCCTTCGGGAGTGGATGCGTCCCGCGGATAGGTGGCGTAGCCGATCGAAACGGTCGGTGCGACCACGACGTCGCGTCCGTTCACCGCCACCGTGATTCGCTGAGCCGCGATCGTCGCACGGATCTTCTCCGCGAGGACGCTCGTCCCGTCCGGGGCGCGAGCCGCCTTGGGCAGGATCACCACCATCTCGTCGCCGCCGTAGCGGCACGCCATGTCGCCCATACGGAAGGAGGTCGCGAGGATTTCTCCGATGCGCGCGAGAACGGCGCTGCCGGCCTCGTAACTCACGTCGTCGTTCCACTTCTTGAGGTTGTCGACGTCGATGAACATGAGGCTCAACGGAACGCCCTGACGTTGGGCGTTGTTGAAGGCTTTCGGAAGGTTCAAGTCGAAGTTGTATCGCGTGAACAATCCGGTCGCGTAATCGATCGTCGCCTTCTGTTCGAGATCCGTGCGCTGCTCGGCGTTCGTGAAGTTCTCGCCGAGCTGGCGTCCGAGATGCACCGCGGCCTCGATGTCCGACATCCCGTAGGGAACGATTCCCGCGCGGTCGCTGAGAACGGCGACGGCCTTCACCGACCCCGGATCGACGAGCGGAACGACGAGGTGCGAAGTCATGACGCCGG
>CAIWVZ010000106.1 GCA_903916245.1 uncultured Planctomycetota bacterium
CAACGTCGAAGAACCGACCGTTGACGGTGTCGTACATCCATACGCGACCGAGATACGCTTGATTACCCGGATCCTCCTGGATGAGAAGCCGTCCCTGCTCGTCCATCGTCATGTTGTCGAGCATCTTGTGCCCTTCGTTGCCGACGAGAAGCGCGGTGATGGTTCCGCCGAGCTCCGGCTGGGTCACGTCGTGGAAACGCACGCGCCACAAACGACTATTGGTCGTGAAGGAAGCGGTGGTCAGGAAATAGAAGTCATCCTCGAACCCGGGGCGGGGATCCCATACGCCGTCTTCGACACGTTGGAAGCGCGTGACGTTGCTCGCGATCGCGTTGGTCTGCTGCGCCAACCCACCGAAGGTCGACGCATCGCCCATGTTTACGAGTTCGAAGTCGCCGGATGCGACGTAGGACGACGTTCCCAGTGCGTAGGCGTTGCTTTCGCCACCGACCACAGTCCCGGCAACCTTGACGCGAAGCCCGAACAACGTTCCACCGACGAGTCCCGCTCGCGTGATGTCGTTCCCGGCGACCTGCTTCTGCCCTACGTAGATGTAGACTTCGCTCGGGCTACCCGAGGGCGCGGTGTTCGCGCTGGAGTCGTCGAGCCCCATCACGACGGTCTTCGCTTGCGGGAAAGGCGAGGCCACGAGGTTTTCGAACGAGCATTGTCCCATGTGAGGAAGCTCCCAAGATGCGTTGGTCTCGGGGCCCGTCATCACGTGCGCGAAAGCCCGTCCCGTCGATCCGGCCTCTTCGCCGGCGAGGAAAATCCGCGCGGACGTACCCAGTCCGTTGTAGGCATAGGCCGTCGGCGCAGCGAGATCGGCGGAGCAGAACCGATTCCACAGCGTCGTACCGACGGACCAGGTTCCCGCCGTTCGGTCGAACGTTCGGACGTCCGATGCCGACGTGTTGTGATCACGCCCCGCGGTGACCGCCTTCGTGGCCGGGTCGAACTGAAAGCGACTCACGAAGGCACCCTTCGATCCATGCGCACGGTTGATGCCGAGTGCCGAATTGATCTCATGGGCGACGGTGATGGTTGCGGCCGAGGCATCCCCCCACGCTCCCATGCCGTCCGGCAGCCCGACGAGACGGTATCCGCCGACCGTATCCCCAACGGTCAACAGGGCGACGGTCCGCACCGCATCCGTGGGAAGCCCGGCGGTGGGAATCATGAAACAGGGTGCCGTGGTGCTCGGCCCCTGGAACTGCGCGTTGGCGGCCATCGAGGCGGCAACCATCACCACCACTCCCTTCAACATCTTCATCGACATCGGTGACTCCTTTTTCGTCAAGATCGCCGCACACGCGAGACACTTCGCAAGTGCGCGAGCTCAGGATCGGCGATGAGCGTTGGTGGTTGATGAGCGTCGAGAGAAGAACCGAAGGGACGACGATGGTTGCGCAGTGATGAAAGAATCAAGGCGGTATTGAGGCACTTCCCGTGAGTCGTGGCGAGATGAGCCCGCGGTAAAGAACCTGTTGAGACGTCGGCTTCCGTGGTCGGAGTCGACGGCCCCTCGACTAGGGAATCGTGTAGCCGAACACCGGAGACGGGCGCGGCGGCGACGCATAGATGTCGTCGATGCCGACGGCGTAGAACGTGACTCCGGAGTACGAAGTCGCGTACGTGGGGCTCGACCATGCGCCGTTCGCA
>CAIWVZ010000107.1 GCA_903916245.1 uncultured Planctomycetota bacterium
CCGCGCCTCGTCGAAGGGTCCATGGTCGCCGACGCGGTCGCCGTACTCGGTTCGCTCAACATCATCGCCGGGGAGCTCGACCGATGACCGTTTCCTCGTCCACGCTCAAACTCGCGCCCGAGGCGGAGGCGCGCATCGACGATCTCCAACGTCGCTATCCGACCAAGGCCGCAACGCTGCTTCCCGTGCTTTGGGAAATCCAGACGCAGGTCGGTTGGCTTCCGCAGGAATGGATGGCGTACGCCGCCGCCCGCTGCGAGGTCCCCGTTTCGAAGGTGCTCGGCGTCGTGTCCTTCTACACGATGTTCCATCAGGAGCAGCCGGGCCGTCATCACGTGCAGGTGTGTCGCAACATCTCGTGCACGATGCTCGGCGCCGAAGCGATCCTCGCGTGCGTGCGCGAGAAGCTCGGAGTGACGAACGGCGGGCGCACCGCCGACGGAAAATTCTCCCTCGAGGAGGTCGAATGCCTCGCGGGATGTTCGTGGGGCCCGGTGGTTCAGATCAACCGGACCTACCACGAGAACATGACTCCCGAAAAGACGGCGCAGCTTCTCGATTCCCTGGAGTGATGCCATGACGAAGATCATCACGAAGAACTGGGGCGTGAAGGACTCGCACCTTCTTTCCGTGGCGCGCGCGAACGGCGTCTACTCGAATCTCGAGAGGGTGCTGAAGACGCCGATCGCTCCGAAGGACGTCGTCGAAGCGGTGAAGAAGTCGGGCCTCCGCGGACGCGGCGGCGCCGGATTCCCCGCGGGCATGAAGTGGTCGTTCGTGCCGCAGAACACGGGCAAACCGATCTACCTCTGCGTCAACGCCGACGAATCCGAACCGGGCACGAACAAAGACCGCGAGATCCTCGAACGCGATCCCCACCTCATGATCGAGGGCGCCCTGATCGCGGCGTGGGCCATCGGGTGCCGCACGGTGTTCTTCTACATCCGCGGAGAATTCGATCTCCCCGAGCGTCGCATCCGCGCGGCCGCCGAGGAAGCGATGAAGGCGGGCATCGTCGGCGACAACGTGATGGGGTCGGGGTGGTCCTGCGACTTCATCGTGCACCGCGGTGCCGGCGCGTACATCTGCGGCGAGGAGACGGGACTCATCTCGTCGCTCGAAGGCGGACGCGGCGAGCCGAAGATCAAGCCGCCGTTCCCGGCCGTGAAGGGCGCCTTCGGGTGCCCGACGGTCGTGAACAACGTCGAAACGTTGTGCGCCGTGCCGTGGATCATTGAGCACGGCGGCGAGGCGTACGCGAAGATCGGCACCGAAAAGTCGCCGGGCACCAAGGTGATCTCCGTGTCGGGACGTGTGAAGCGCCCCGGGAACTACGAGATCCCGCTCGGCTACGGCCTCAAGGATCTGATCGACAACGAGTGCGGCGGTATGCAGGACGGCTATCGCCTGAAGGCGGTCATCCCCGGCGGTTCCTCCGTGCCCGTCATGAAGCCCGAGCAGGTGGCGACGCTCAAACTCGACTACGAATCCTGTCAGGCCCACGGCACGTTCCTCGGGTCGGCCGGATGCATCGTCGTCGACCACACGCAGGACATGGTCAAACTGTTGCATGTTCTCGCGCGTTTCTATTCGCACGAATCGTGCGGCCAGTGCACCCCCTGCCGTGAGGGAACCGGCTGGGCCTATCGCATCTTGACGAAGATCGTTCAGGGTCGCGGGACGAAGAAGGACATCGACACGTTGCGTTCGCTGACGCAACAGATGGACGGAGCGACGATCTGCGCGCTCGCGTCCGCGCTCGTCATGCCCGTGCAGTCCTTCCTGAAGCAGTTCCCCGAAGAATTCGAGGCCAAGGTTCAGGAGACGGTGCCCGCATGACCCAGCCGACGCCGACCGTGAAGGTCAACATCAACGGCGAAGACTTCGCCGTGCCGCAGGGCGCGCGCCTGATCGACGCGGCCCGCGACGTGGCGGGCGTCGAAATCCCGCACTTCTGCTACCACCCGCATCTCTCGGTCGCGGGCAATTGCCGCATGTGCGCCGTCGAGATCGAAGGTCAACGCGGCCTTCCGATCTCGTGCAACACGACCTGCGACAAGGACGGCATGAAGGTGCTCACGGAATCGGATCGCGTGAAGGCGGCCCGCAAGTCCGTGATGGAATTCCTGCTCGTCAACCATCCGATCGACTGCCCGATCTGCGATCAGGCGGGCGAGTGCAAGTTGCAGATCTATTACATGGATCACGACCTTCAGCCGTCTCGGCTCGAGGTCGACAAGGTGCACTACGGCAAGCGCATCGAGATCGGGCCGCGCGTCGTTCTCGATCAGGAACGCTGCGTCGAATGCACCCGTTGCATCCGTTTCTGCGACGAAGTCACGCACACCTCCGAACTGCGGATGGTGAATCGCGGCGACCACAACATCATCTCGACGTTCCCCGGCACCTCGCTCGACAACGACTACTCGGTCAACACGGCCGACATCTGTCCGGTCGGAGCGCTCACGTCCGCGGATTTCCGCTTCCAGGCACGCGCGTGGTTCCTGAAGCCGAACGCGACGGTGTGCCCCGGCTGCTCGAAGGGCTGCAACGTCAACGTCGACTACTACGACCACATGATCGTCACCGACCACAACGGGAAGGCGTATCGCCTGAAGCCCCGCGTGAACGAAGCGGTGAACAAGGCGTGGATGTGCGACGCCGGGCGTGACGAATACAAGCCGATCAACGACGACCGTGTCGTCGCCGCGACGGTCAACGGCACCGAGCGCCCGGCGGACGACGCGGCGATCGCCGCGCGTGCCGCGCTGACGAAGGCGGGTTCAGCGGCCCTCATCGTGACCTCGCTCGATGCGACCGTCGAAGAGATGGAGGCGCTTCGTCGCCTCGGCCTCGACGTGTTCGGCGCGGTGCGCACCGTCGCGGTGGCCGTCCGTCCCGACGGCAAGGCCGACGCGCTCCTCATGCGCGCGGACAAGCACCCGAATCGCAAGGGTGCGGAATGGGTCGGTGTCGCGACCGACCGTAAGGAACTCGCAGCGCTTCTTCGCGGCAAGCAGGCGGTCCTCGTCCACCGTGCCGACTTGTCGACGCTCGACGCCGACGGTTCCGTGATGGCGGCGTTCGCCGCGGTCCCGACGCGCGTCGTGATCGCCGCGAATACGTCGCCCGTGACGGAAAAGGCGACGCACCTCCTTCCGGCCGCGTCGTTCATCGAACGCGAAGGCCATTGGGTCAACGAGGACGGCCGCGTCCAACGTATGAAGCGCGCCTACCGCGCCCGCAAGGGTACCCGCGAAGACCTCGCTTTCATCGCGGTGCTCGGCGGCGGTCGGATTCCGGCCGAGGCCCGCACCGTGTTCGCGGATCTCGCCACCGTGAATCCGCACTTCGCGGGACTCACGTGGGAATCGGTGGGCGCGCTCGGGGCCTTGCCCGGAGTCGCGGAAGGAGTGGCGGTCTGATGACGCTCGGCCACGCACTCCTCAAAGCCGGGATCGGCTTCCTGTTCGTGCTTCAGATGCTCCCGCTCATGATCTATCTCGAGCGGAAGGGGTCGGCGTTCATTCAGGACCGCCTCGGTCCGAATCGCGCCTACATCCCGGGCGTCGGCCTCCGACTCGCGGGCGTGGTGCACACGCTCGCCGACGTGGTCAAACTCCTCACCAAGGAAGACCTCGTTCCGAAGCACGTCAACAGTTTCCACTACAAGCTCGCTCCGGCGTTGGCGATGTTCTGCGCGCTGGCGATCGGCGCGGTCATTCCCTACGCCCACCCCGTGTCGTTCCCGGACGGCACCGTGTTCCGCGTTCAGGGCATCGACCTCGACGTCGGCATTCTCTACATGCTCGCGATCTCCTCGATCGGCGTGTACGCGGTGGTGCTCGCGGGTTGGGCTTCGAACAACAAGTACAGCCAACTCGGCGGTCTTCGCGCGTCGGCGTCGATGATCTCCTACGAGCTGTCGATGGGCCTCGGAGTCATCGGACTCCTGCTCGTCTACGGATCGGTGGATCTCAACACGATGGTCGCGAAGCAAGGCGACCTCGCCTTCGGCTTCCTGCCGAAGTGGGGCATCGTCGTGCAACCGATCGCGTTCCTGCTCTACTGCACGGCCGCCTTCGCCGAGACGAACCGCAACCCGTTCGATCTCGCGGAAGGCGAGGCGGAACTGGTCGCCGGATTCCACACGGAATACGGGTCGTTCAAGTTCGCGCTCTTCTTCATGGCCGAGTACGTGAACATCGTGGTCCAGTCTCTCGTGATGGCGACGATGTTCCTCGGCGGCTGGCAGATCCCCGGCGTGAGCCACGAATGGCTGGTGAAGCCGGAGAACACGGCGCTCGTGCTGAAGGGTATCCTCGGATTCCTCGCGATCGCGGGCACGTTCATCGGCTTCCGCCTGCTCGCGTGGCACAAGAAGAACCGGATGGTGTGGAAGGACGAGCGCGGTCGCGAAGGCGCCATCCTCGCGGTGCTTCTCGGCTTCGGTCCGGCGATCACCGCGGCCGCCGTTTTCCTTCTTTGGACCTCCGGGCTCGGACCGTCGTCGGCCGCGGTGTGGACCGCGGTCATCCAGTTCCTCGTGCTCGTGACGAAGGCCCTCCTGTTCTGCTGGCTCTTCATCTGGGTGCGGTGGACGACGCCGCGCTTCCGCTACGACCAACTCATGAATCTCGGTTGGCGGCTGCTTCTGCCGCTCGGCCTCATCAACGTCTTCGGAACCGGCCTGCTCGTGAAGGCCGGGATCCTGTGACCGGAGTCGCGTCATGATCGCTCCCAACGACACCAAGAGCTCCACGAACGAGGGCAAGTACCTAGTCGAGATCTTGAAGGGCCTCGGCATCACGATCGGGCACCTGCTCAAGAACTTGCGCAAGCCCTCGGCGATGCCGACGGTCGCGTACCCGGAGATCAAGAATCCGTTCCCGGCGCGCTTCCGCTCCGTCCACCGGCTGACCAAGCACGAGGACGGAAGCCCGCGCTGCACGGCGTGCATGTGCTGCGCGACGTCGTGCCCGGCCGGGTGCATCCACATCGTGGCGACGGAGTACCCCGATCGCCCGATCGAGAAGTACCCGAAGTCGTTCGACATCGACATGCTGAAGTGCGTGGCGTGCGGCTTGTGCGTGGAAGCGTGCCCGTGCGACGCGATCCGCATGGACACCGGCATGGCGCCGCCGCCGGCGCTCGACCGCGCCTCGTTCATCTATTCCAAGGAACGCCTTTTGTCGCACGAACCCGCGACCCCGGGCGGCTACCGACCGGGAATCGGGGGCAAGTGATGCAACAAGCCTTCTTCTGGCTCTTCGCCGCCGTCGCCGTCGGCGCGGGATTGTTCGCGGTGACGCGTCGCCGCCCGCTCGCGTGCGCCCTCTCGCTCGTCGTGTCGTTCGTCGGGCTCGCGGGACTCTACGCTCAACTCGGCGCGTCGTTCCCCGCGACGTTGCAGGTGTTGGTCTACGCGGGCGCCATCATGGTGCTCGTCGTGTTCGTGCTCATGCTGCTCAATCTGCCCGAGGATGCGCACGATCGCGTTCCGGATCCCGATCAGGACCGAATGTGGCCCGTCTTCCTCGTGGCGCCGCTCGGCATCCTTCTCGTGTTCGCCGTCCGCGGCATGGACCTCCCGAAGGAGTTGCCGGCGCTTCCGGCCGACTTCGGCACCGTCGCGGGCACCGGGCGCCTTCTTTTCGGCGAATGGGTGTGGCCGTTCGAGTTGGCGTCGCTTCTTCTCCTCGTCGCCGTCGTCGGCGCCGTGGTGATCGCCAAGAAGAAGTTGGACTGACCCCAAAGGACCGCCATGGTTGACCCTCGTGACTACCTGACCATCGCAGCGATCCTCTTCACGCTCGGCGTGATGGGTTTTCTGACGCGTCGCAGCCTTTTGGTCATCTTCCTGTCGATCGAACTCATGTTGAACGCCGGGGCGCTCGCGCTCATGACGTTCGCCCGGCTTCGGGCGGACGGCGACCCCCACGTGTTCTTCTTCATCGTTCTCGCGCTCGCGGCCGCGGAGTCCGCCGTGGGCTTGAGCCTCGTAATCGCGCTCTACCGCCATAAGCACGGCGTCGATGCGCGGGACGTCGCCGAGATGAAAGGCTGATCATGGAGACCCTCCTCGCCCTGATTCCGGCCTTCCTCCTCGCGGGCGCCTGCGTGCAGGCGATGATCGCGCTCTCGCGCGCCCGTGCGGGCCATCACGCGCACCTCCATGGTGCGGACCATCACGCCGGGCACCCCGGCGACCGACTCGTGGCGATGCTCGCCGTCGCGGCGCCGCTCGCCTCGCTCGGTTGCGCCCTCGGTGTCGTGTCGCACCTCCTCCGAGGTGGAGCGGACATCGAAGTCCGTCTTTGGAACTGGATGGCGTCGTCCGCGTTCAGCGTCGACATCGTCTTCCGCGCCGACCATCTGACCGCCGTGATGCTTTCGGTGATCACCTTCATCGGATCGCTGATCCATCTCTATTCGACCGCCTACATGAAGGGGGATCCCGG
>CAIWVZ010000108.1 GCA_903916245.1 uncultured Planctomycetota bacterium
CGCCGGTCGGCCTCCTGCCCGCCGTGTTGACGCTGCCCGACGGTCAGATCGTCAACATCAACATCGCGAGCCCGTTCTCGTTCATCAACGGCGGCTTCGCTTCGGCGTTCCCGGCGTTGTTCGGCGCGACGTCCCTTAATCTGACGTTCAACTACGGCTTCTCCGGGCAGACGGACTTCTCGATGCAGTCGGTGGCGTTCGACGCCACGGCGGCCTCGGGTCTCCGCGTGTCGCAGGCGACCGAGTACCACTGCAACGCGCTCGCCGCGGCCCCGTTCGTCGCGGGACCGAACGCGGACACCGTGGGAACGTTGGTCAACTTCACCGCGTCTCCGGCGTGCTACGTCCCGTCGGTGCCGTTCTACGGCGTGAACTACACCCAGTTCTACGTTCAGTCGAACGGCCGCGTGACGTTCAACACGTCGAACACGTCGGGCGTCCCGACCGCCGCCGCCGCACTGACGGCGCCGCCGTCCGTCGGTTTCTGGACCGACCTCAACCCGGCGCTCGCCGGTCCGGCCGGCCTCGGCACGGTCAGAGTCACGAACCCGGCCCCGGGCCTCGTGTCGGTGGACTACACCAACATCCCCTACGCCACCGAACCGTCCACGGCGAACACCTACCAGATCACCTTCGATGCCGTGACCGGCGTGGTGTCGCTCACGGGGCTCACGGGCATCATGCCGAATCCGCAGACGCTCCTCGGCACGGGTGACGCCCAGTGGCTCGGCATCTGCCGTGGCTCGCTCGGCTCCACCAACCCGGCGACTCCGACGCCGTTCTTCGTGGGCGGCACGGGCACGCCGTCGACCGCGACGGAGTCGATCTACGACTTCTACACGCAGGTCGCGGGCGGTGCGGGTCGCTCCCCGGCGCTCGTCGCGGGCGTGGGCAGCATCCTGTTCATCCCGAGCACGGCGCAGCCGGGCAACTACGACTGGGCCGCGTTCTGAGAGGAACGGGCAACGGTTGAGGGAAGGGGCGTGGCGCAAGCCGCGCCCCTTTCGCATTTCAGGAGGCGAAGAGTTCCGTCACCACGCGTCCGGAAACGTCTGTTAGCCGGAAGTCGCGACCCGCATGGCGCCACGTGAGTTTCTCGTGGTCGAGGCCGAGCAGGGCCAACAGGGTCGCGTGGAAATCGTGGACGTGGACTTTGTCGCGTACCGCGTAGAAACCATAGTCGTCGGTCTCGCCGTACGAGAATCCGCCCTTCACGCCTCCGCCCGCCATCCAAATCGTGAATCCGTGCGGATTGTGATCGCGTCCTTTGTTGCCTTGCATCGTCGGTGTGCGGCCGAATTCTCCCGCCCATACGACCAAGGTGTCTTTAAGCAGCCCGCGCCCCTTCAAATCCGCGAGGAGGCCGGCGATCGGAAGATCGACTTCCGCGGCGTTCTTCTCGTGCATCTCTTTCAGTTGTTCGTGCTGGTCCCACTTGTAGGAGTGGCTGCACTGGACGAAACGGACGCCGCGTTCCGATAGCCGCCGTGCGAGGAGACATTGGCGACCGAAGTCGTCCGTTCCCGACTGATCGATGCCGTAGAGCTTCTTCGTCTCCGTCGTTTCCTTCGAGATGTCGAACGCGTCGGGTGCTTGCGCCTGCATGCGGAAGGCGAGTTCGAACGCCTCCACCTGAGCTTCGAGCATCGGATCGTGGGAGGCGGGGTCTTTGGCGACGCGATTCAGTTCACGCAGCAAGGCGAGGTCGTCCGCTCGGGCGTCCGGAAGGCGCGACGGATCATCGAGGTGACGGAGTCGGGCGTCTTTCGTCGGAAGACCGGCGCGTCCGACGGGAGATCCTTGGAACGATCCCGGCAAGAAGGCGGACGACCAGTTTTGGACGCCGCCGTGACCGAGCGTCGGCGAGATGGTGATGAAGCCGGGCAGATCACGATTCTCGGTACCCAAACCGTAGAGAATCCACGAACCCATCGAGGGTCGCACGAACGTGTCCGACCCCGTGTGAAGGGAGAGCAGTGCTCCGCCGTGCGCCGGGTTGGTCCCGTGCAGCGATTTCACGAAGCAAAGGTCGTCGACGTGCTTGGCGACGTTGGGGAACAGGGCGCTCGCCCATGATCCCGACTGCCCGTGTTGGGTGAACCTCCACGGCGAACGCATGAGGTTCCCCGTCTGAGCGAACTGGATACGCGGTTTCGCGAAGGGGAGAGGCTTGCCGTCGTCCCGATGGAGAAGCGGCTTCCAATCGAACGTGTCGACCTGAGAAGGGCCGCCATGCATGAACAGGAAGATCACCCGCTTGGCGCGCACGGGAAGCGTGCGCGCGGCGGCCGCCGCATCTTGCGGTCCCGCAATCGCGGCGAGCAGATCCGCGGCGGCCAAGGCACCGAAGCCCAAGGCGGAGCGGGTCAGAAGTTCGCGTCGTGAAAGGCCGGGATTCATGGTCAATCGAGGAATACGAAGGCGTCCGAGGCGAGTAGGACGCGCGCGTAGCGAGCCCAATCGCCCTGTCGCAGATAGGAGTTGGAGAGGTGCCGCTCGGCGTCGGTCGGCGGGCGTCCGACGACACGCTCCCACAACGCGCCGAGGCGGTCGATCGTGGGAACGTCCGCGACGTGCTTCGTAAGCGCCCCGGCGCGATCCGCGATGAACGGCGAGTTCATCAGCCACAGGGCCTGAGCGGGAACGATCGTGGTCGTCCGGGTCTCTTGCGACATCGACGGATCGCCGAAGTCGAACGTTCCGAGGTAGTCAAAAAGCGCGTTGCGGATCACCGGCAGATAGAGCGTACGGCGAGGCGTGTCGTAGCGACCTTTGTCCTGGGACTGGTCGTTCGTGACGTAGTCGCCCTCCGCGACGTCGAGCAGCGATCCGCCCATCGCACGATCGATTTCTCCGGTCGCCGCGAGAAGTGCGTCGCGCAGCTGCTCGGCATCCAAGCGCCGTCGGGGGAAGCCCGACAGGTAGCGAAGGTCCGGATCCGCTTCCGGTCGGACGAGGGCCGTCGCTTGGCGGTAGGTCCGCGAAAGAACGATGACGCGATGCAGCGCCTTCATGGACCAACCCGAGCGGACGAGCCGATCGGCGAGTGCGTCGAGGAGTTCCGGGTGCGTGGGAGCTTCGCCGCGGAGACCGAAGTTGGACGTCGTGCGCACGAGGCCCGTTCCGAAGAACGCGGCCCAGGCACGATTGGCGGCGACACGTGCGGTCAGCGGATGGCGGCGATCCGCGAACCATGCGGCGAGTTCCTTCCGTCCCGATCCCTTCGGTGATTCCGGACCACGGGGGATCACGTCGTCGAAGAGGCCGATCGGACCACGCGGGACCTTCGTCGGGCCGAGCGAGAGATGGCTTCCGCGCACATGGACGGCGACATCTTGCGCCTCCTGATCGGCGACGCCGGGGGTCATGTCGGCGGGTTTCGGCTTGCGCTTTTCGATGGCCGTGAGCGCCGCTTCGCGGGCATCGACCGACGATCGTTGGTCTCCGGGCCACGCGGAGCGCGTCGGCGGGCGGCGTGCCGCGGCGATCCACGTGCGGCTTTCGACGATCCACGAGGCGAGTTTCGGAGCGTCGGGGCCGACGGCGCGTGTCGCGTCGCTTCGCGCCAACGTGGCGAGCGCGGTCGCTTCGTGGGCCGCGGCGTCCATGCGCGTCGATACGGGGACGATGACGAGGTCCGCAAGGTGCGGGAGATGGCCGTCGCGGTCGAGGCGCACGACATGCGAACCGGGTTCGAGCGTGAACGGTTCGGAAAGTCCCAGATGCTTCGGGTGCCAACCTCCCGTCGCGACGTCCGCGCGCGTCCCCAACTTCACGCCGTCCACGAGGAGATCGACGGGACGCGCCTCCTGGGCGGCGTAGCGGATCCAAACGAGGGAGGGCCGCTCGACCGACACGTTCCACTCGGCGAAGTGACGGCCCTTGCCGCGATCGCTGCGGACGACGGGGTGGAGCGCCGATCCCCACTTCGCCGCATCGAGGATGCCGTTCGTGGTCGCCGCCGATGCGGGAACGATCCGAGTGCCGCGTGCGCCGTTTGCGAGCGAGATCCGCGCGCTCGCGACGGCGCGCG
>CAIWVZ010000109.1 GCA_903916245.1 uncultured Planctomycetota bacterium
CGGACGCGTCGATCGCCGCGTTCCGGCTCGGATTCGCGGCGGGCGGATGGACGACGCTGGTCGACCATGCCGCGCGGGTGGGCGTCCCTCGCGAGGCTCTCGAGGCCGCCGGGCTCGTCGTCCCGCGGCAGGACGGCAGCGGCGTCTACGATCGATTCCGCAACCGTCTCGTCATCCCGATTCTCGACGCACAGGCGCGCGTGATCGGATTCGGAGCCCGTTCGCTCGACGGGTCGGAGCCCAAGTATCTCAATTCCCCGGAAACCGCTTGGTTCAAGAAGGGTCATACGCTCTACGGCGTGGATAGGTTGAAGGACGAGGTGCGTCCCGGAACTCCCGCGATCGTCATGGAGGGGTACACCGACGTCATTCTCGCGGCGCAGTACGGAGTGAAAGGCGCCGTCGCCACGCTCGGCACGGCGTTGACTCCCGATCAAGTGCGGCTTCTTTCTCGCTACACCGATCGCGTCACGATGCTCTACGACGGCGACGCCGCGGGCGTGAAGGCGTCGCTTCGGGCGTTGCCTCTGCTGCTCGGTCGCGGCCTCGAGATCCGCGTGGTGACCTTGCCCGGGGGCGAAGATCCCGCGGACTTCCTCGTGCGGACGGGCCCCGAGGGAGCCGCCGTCATGACGGAGTCCGGCGTCGACCTCGCCGACTTCGCCCTCGCGCGATGGTGCGAGACGAACGATCTATCGACGGTCGAAGGGAAGCGTCGCGCGGCGCACGGACTGGCCGGGTTGGTGGCTCTCGTCGAAGATCCCGTGGCGCGCGACGCGTTCCTTTCCAAAGGAGCGACGGCGATCGCGGTCCCGGAATCCACCCTTCGCGACCTCGCACTGAGGGCCCGTGTCGGAGCGTCACCCGCGGCGACCCCGCAAAGAACCGAAGGCGGTTCCGAAAAAACGTCCAAGTCGATCTTGCCCCCCGATCGCCGTCGAAGGGCCCCTCTCGTCACGATTCTCCGGGGCGTGCTCCACGATCCCGCTTCCGCGGAATTCCTCGCGCGAAACGTCGTTGCGGCGCATTTTCTTCCGTCCGAACAGCCCTTCGCGCTTGCTCTGCAGGAAGTGCTGAGGATCTGTCTTTCGTCGGCGACACCCGTCACCGCCGACGTGGTGATCGCCTTCGGAGACCTCCCGGGATCGGGCGAGATTTCCCGTCTCGCCGTCGAGGAGGATGACGACGAAGGACGGGCGGAACGCCTTGAAGACGCCGTCCGGTGGTTGGAAGATGAACGGCAGCGCCACGAGCAGGCGAGGTTGCGCGAGAAAGTTCGGTTCACCGGGGACGAAGACGCCCTGCGCGAACTGTACGAGCGTCACCGTCGCCGCGGCTCGGGGGGCGGAGAATCCGAGTCATGACGAGGCGTCGACCCAGCGACCGCAAGGAAACCCGCGAGGCCGCGCCGGAGCACAAGGCTCCGCAGTTCCCGGAATTCGCGGCGCTGCTCGCCGAAGGAAAAAAATCCGGCTTCCTCACCTACGACCGGGTCAACAAGGCGCTTCCCGTCGATCTCATCTCCGCCGAGAAACTCGAGGAGATCTATCTTTGGTTGACCGAGGAAGGCGTGGAGGTCGTCGAAGAGGAGGAAGCGCGGAGCGTTCCGCGCGGCCTCATGACGACCGACGACGACGACCCCGACGCGGGAGCGATCGCGGCCCAACTCGGTCAGGACGAAGAAGACACGGAAGAAGAGTTCATCCCCGCGGGTCCGGTCGAGAAAATCGACGATCCGGTGCGGATGTACCTCACGCAGATGGGCGAAATCCCGCTGCTCACGCGCGAACAGGAAATCGCCCATGCGCGCCGTATCGAACTCGCGCGCAAGATGTACAGAAACAAGCTGCTCGAATCGGCGATCGCGTCGTGGGCGGCCGTGAAGATCTTCGAAGACGTCGACCGCGGAGCGTTGGCCCTCGATCGCACGTTGAAGGTCGGCGAAATCGACAAGGACAACGTCGGCGACCGCCTCCCCGAGAACGTCGCGACGATCCGAAGGCTTCTCGAAAAGAACACGGAAGTCTTCCGGACGCTGCAGGGCTTCGGCGGCAAGCCGGCTCCGAAGGCGGACGTCGCCCGTCTGTTGCGGACCTTGCACGCGAATCGGCGCAAGTGCGCGCGACTCGCCGAGGAACTCGGTCTTCAGATCAAACACCTCGGCCCCCTCATGGAGGCGGTGCTCGAACACGAGCGCGCGATCGCTTCCGTCGAAGAGGAGGTCGCCGCGTTCCGCGCGTCGAAGCGCAAGCGCGAACTCGAGGATGCGGAAGAACGCCTGCGCGAACTGGCGGAGCGGGCCTGCGAGGCTCCCGATCGCGTACGTCGTCGCCTCGAGCAGGTGAAGGATCGCTTCGCCGCCTACGAAGAAGCGAAACGATGCCTTTCTTCGGGCAATCTCCGGCTCGTCGTTTCGATCGCCAAGAAATATCGCAACCGCGGACTTTCGTTCCTCGACCTGATTCAGGAGGGGAACACCGGCCTCATGAAGGCCGTCGAGAAGTACGAATATCAGCGCGGCTACAAGTTCTCGACCTACGCGACGTGGTGGATCCGTCAGGCGATCACCCGGGCCATCGCCGATCAGGCGCGCACGATCCGTATTCCCGTCCACATGATCGAGACCATGAGCAAACTGCGCAACGTGCAGAAGAAGCTCGTGCAGCAGCTCGGACGCGAGCCCTCGACCGAGGAAATCGCGGAAGCCTCGGGCGTCTCCGCCGACGAGACGAAGCGGATCATGAAGATCGCGAAGCACCCGATCTCCCTCGATCGCCCGGTCGGAGATTCGGAGGATTCGTACTTCGGCGACTTCATCGAAGATCCGATGGCGGAATCGCCCGTGCAGAGCGCTTCGGGTCGGATGTTGAAGGATCAGATCGAGGAAGTTCTGCAGACGCTGAACTACCGCGAACGCGAGATTCTGAAGCTCCGTTACGGCATCGGCGACGGCTACACCTATACGCTCGAAGAGGTGGGCCGCATCTTCAAAGTCACCCGCGAGCGCGTTCGCCAGATCGAGGCGAAGGCCGTCATGAAGTTGCAACATCCGATGCGTGCGCGGCGTCTCGAAGGCTTCCTCGAAAACACCCAACTTTGATATGAAGCCGCTTCCGCCCGGTCTGCGCGAACTTCTCGATCTCGCAGAGTCGGATCGGGCCCGCGACGCGGTCGTCGCGCTTTCGCGTGCCGAATCGGCGCGGCGTGATGCCGCCGCGAAAAGCGCCTCGACGGCCGGGGCGATGGCGGCGCAGGCTTCGGCCCGCGCGGGGGAGGCGCAACGGGCTTCGACGGAGGCATCCGCGAAGCTCGAGGCGGGGGAGTCGGAACTCCGTCGGCTTTCCCAACAGATGGACGTCGCGGCGGGCATGAAGGAGTTCGAGGGGCTCAAGTCGCGCATCGAGGCTCGGGTCGCGCAGAACGCCCAACTCGAAGAAGCCGCTCTCGTCGCGATGGAGCGCGCCGAAGCCGCGACGACGGTCGCTGCCGGATGTGCCGCGGACGCCGACGCGGCGTCGCGCGCGGCGGCGGACGTCGCCGCCGATTGTGCGCCGAGACTCGCCGAACTCGAAGCGAAGTTGGCCGCCGAGGACGCACGCCGGCGCGAAGCGGCCGGACGGGTTCCGGAAGGTCTCTTGCGCGATTACGAGCATCTCGCGTCGAAGGCGGGCGGCCGACCCGTCGTTCCGTACGGAAGCGGTAGTTGCGACGGATGCTTCACGTCCTTCGGCCCGCAGGTGAAGACGAAGCTCGCCGAGGGCGAGATCGTCCGTTGCGGGTCGTGCGGCCGTTTCGTCGCTCCGGTGTAGGGGAACGGCCCGCGGCGACGTACCTTTGAGGACTCCGAGGAGTCATCATGGGTTTCAAGTGCGGCATCGTCGGATTGCCCAACGTCGGCAAGTCGACTCTCTTCAACGCGATCACCGCGACGCAAAACGCGCAGGCGGCGAACTATCCCTTCTGCACCATCGAACCCAACGTCGGAACGGTCGCCGTCCCCGATCCGCGGCTGCATCGGCTCGCCGGCATCGCGGGTTCGGCCAAGGTCATCGAGACCTTGATGCAGTTCGTCGACATCGCGGGGCTGGTCGCGGGCGCGAGCAAGGGGGAAGGACTCGGCAACCAGTTCCTCTCCCACATTCGTGAAACCGACGCCATCGCGCACGTCGTCCGTTGCTTCGAGGATCCGGACGTGATTCACGTCCACGGAAGCCCCGATCCCGCGCGCGATATCGCGGTGATCGATACGGAACTCGCGTTGAAGGACCTCGACACGGTCCGCGCGCGCAAGGATCGCTCCGCGAAGGCCGCTCGGGCGGGGGAGAAGACGGCGAAGCAGGAAGTCGCTTGGGCGGAGGCGCTCGAAGCGCACCTCGACACCGGAGCGCCCGCCCGCACCATCCCCGGTTGGCGCGACGACGAAGGATTCGCGAAATTCATCACGAAGGATCTCGCGCTCCTTACGGGGAAGCCCGTCATGTATCTCTGCAACGTGCGCGACGATCAACTTCCGGACGGTGACCCGAAACTCGTCGCGGCGGTGAAGGCCGTCGCGGAAAAGGAAGGCGCGCGCTGTCTCGTGATCTCGGGAAAGATCGAGATGGAGGCCGCGGAACTTCCCGAAGAAGACCGTGCGGAATTTTTGAAGAGCCTCGGGCTCGAAGAGACGGGCTTGTCGAAGGTCATTCGGGAGGGATACGCGCTGCTCGGGCTGAGGACATATTTCACGGCGGGCCCGAAGGAGGCGCGCGCGTGGACCATTCCGTCGGGGGCGACCGCACCGCAGGCGGCCGGGGTGATCCACACCGATTTCGAACGCGGATTCATTCGCGCCGAGACGATCGCCTACGACGATTACGTGAAACACGGCGGCGAACAGGGTGCGAAGGAAGCGGGGCGCCTGCGAATCGAAGGCAAGACCTACGTGGTCGCCGACGGCGACGTGATGCACTTCCGCTTCAACGTCTGACGCCGAAAAAAAGTCGGGGCGGGCCCTCGCCCGCCCCGAATCGGGATGTCGTGTAAGCCGGGTCCTGTCCCCGAGGGGGGCGACGACCATTCATCTCGACACGTCATTGCTGACGGACTCGAACGGCCTACCCGACAGTCGAAGGACGCGGGCCGCGTCCCGCCGGACGAATCCGGCTTCCTGCCCTATTCGGCCTTTCTCCGGATGGGGTTTGCCATGCCCGGAACGTCGCCGCCCCGGCGGTGGGCTCTTGCCCCACCTTTTCACCCTTGCCTGATCCGCTTGCGCGGCCATCGGCGGTTTGTTTTCTGTGGCACTTTCCCTGGCCTCGCGGCCGGTGGCCGTTAGCCACCATCCTGCCCTGCGGAGCCCGGACTTTCCTCGACGGGCGCAAGGCCCGCCGCGGTCGTCTTGGACATCCCGAGTCGGAACGTAGCAGGAACGCCTCCCGGAGGCGAGCCTAGCGGCGCAGGCTTGCCGGAGACCACACCGTCACGGCGGCGCCGCGGGCCGCGCATTCGCCCGCCGCGGCCCCGCAATGCGCCGCCCCGAGGAACAAGATGACCGCGTCGGCTCCGGTACGGGAGGCTTCCTCGAGCAGATTGGAAGCCGCCAGACGTCCCCGGACGTCGACGTGGCTCCGGATGCGCGCGAGGAGGGCTTTTTCGCGGGCGTCGAGGGTCGCGTCGTCGGGGCCCTCCGTCCCCGTCCGCCGTCGACGAAACTCACGGATGTCGAGGATGGATTCGAGGTCCCTCACGTCCGCGGCGTAGAGGTCCGGGTCTTCCACGCCGACGACCCGCAGAACCCCCCGATGGACCCATTCGTAGCGAACGGGTTGGAAATGGCTCCATCGGTCGAGATCGTCGCCTTCGTCGAGAACCTCGCGGATCGATGCGCGATGAGCCTCGGCGGGGCCGTCGGACGGCAACGGTCCCTTCGCGAATTCGCAGCCCATCAGTCGGTAGCCGTTGTCGACGAGCCACGCGACGGCGCGCGATTGTTCCTTTTGTTGGCGTCGGTGGCCTTCGGGGAGGAAGGTGATCCCCGCGCCGATGGGGTGGCGGTCGGCGATGATCACGACTCGGGGAGACCCCTCGCGCTCGATTTCGCGGACATCACCCCACGTCGCCAAGGCGGTGGCCACGGACGTCCCGTCGAGCGGCTTGATCGGAACCGATTCGCAGGCCGCGGCGAGAAGGAGGGACAGGACGAGGAGGCCGCGCATCGGGCGTATGATGGATGCCGATCCATCATGCGGCAAGTCATCCGGATATTCCTCGTCGTTCTCGTGTGCGGCGCCTGTGCGGCGCAGGAACTGGTCCGTCGCGAGGCGGGGAAGGACGCGGGAACCGTCACCGCCGTCGTCGAAGCACGCGCCGTTCGGCTTCGGGGCACCGTCGCGACGGCGACGTTGACCGCGACTCTCGAAACCGATGCCCGAGGGGCGGTCGTCGCCTACGACCGCGAGATCCGCGATCCCGCGTCGAACACGACGTTGCGGACGTCGGTCACGCCGAACTCCGCCGGATGGTTGCTCCGAGAGACCGGGCCGCTCGGTGTCTCGCGGCGCATGGTCTGGGGACAGTCGTTCGACACCGTGTTCGATCCCGCCGCTCCGGAGATCGCCGCCTTGCTTCTCTCCGATCGCAGCCGGCGTTCGTTCCGTGCGCTCGACATCGATGCGGGGGAAATCCGTACGGTCGTCGTCGAAGATCGGCTCGGCGGCGCTCGATTCGCGGACGCGGCGGGAGGGGGATTCACCGTCTGGTTCGACGGCGGTGGCCTTCTGAAACTCGTTCTTCCGGGGGCCGCGGGTCGCATGACGGTCCGTCGCGGCGCGGAGTCGCGTCCGGGCCGTGCGCCCGGAATCGAGACCCGTATCGACGTCCCCACGCGGGACGGCGCCCGGCTCGCCGCCGTTTTGTCGAGGCCGACGACTCCGACGCAGGCATCGCCTTTGTGCGTCCTCCTGCCGGACCACGGTCTGCGCGATCGCGACGGTCAAGGCCCGGATTGCGCCGTGCCCGTACTCGCGACGTTGGCGGATCAATTGGCCGCTCTCGGGATCACGACGATCCGGGCCGATACGCGGGGGGCGGGGGAATCGACCGGCGTACCACGCGGCCTCGACGGCCTCGCCGACGACGCCCTCGCCTTGGCGGAAGCGGCCGTCCATGCCGGAGGGATCGACGCGTCGAAAGTCACGATGCTCGGTCATGCGTTCGGCGGTGTCGTCGCCGTGGAAGCCGCACGGCGCAAGCCCGACGTGGTCGCGAGCGTCGTCCTGATCGGTATGCCCGCGACCCCTCTCGCCGAGGCGCTCGAGACACGCCTTCGCACACGTCTCTACGCCGCCGGAGAGCGCGAGGAAGGTGTGGCACGCGCCGTCGAAGATTTACGGTCCGCGGTCGCGCGGTTGCGCGCGTTGCCGAAGGACGCCGCGTGCCCGCCGGAGTGGGTCCTGCTCCGCGATCTCGCGGGATTCGATCCCGCCGAACAACTCGCCGCGCTGCGTCAGGCGATGCTCGTGATTCACGGCTCGCACGACCTCGAAGTTCCGATGAACCACGTCGCGCGGCTGCGGGCACCGTTGGCGTTCGCCGCGGGCGGACGGGTCACGTTTCGCCTCGTCGAGCCCCTCGATCACGATCTCCTCACCGCGATTCCCGGGCGACACCCGGTCCCGGGATCGGCCGACGTCGCGCGGGCGCCTCATCCCGACGTGCCTCGGCACGTCGCGGTATTTCTGAAGTCGCCCGCTCCGCGCTAACGTCCTCCGCCCCGAACGGGCCGGAGCCGTCCATGAATCGTCGTCCGTTGATCGGCATCACCGCGCGCAAGATCGCGTTCTTCCATCAGGATCGTCCGTATCATCGGTACGGCGTGCCGATCGCCTATCTCGAAGCGGTCGAAGAAGCGGGGGGGACGCCGCTCATGATTCCGCCGTCGTCGAAGCCCGACGTGCTTCTGCAGACGTACGGGATGCTCGACGGTCTGCTGCTTCCGGGAGGCCACGACGTGGATCCCGTCCACTACGGCGAAGAGCCGTTGCCGAAACTCGAAGCCATCGATCAAGTACGGGACGCGACGGAACTCCTCCTCGCGAAGAAGGCGATGGACGACGGACTGCCGCTCTTCGGCGTGTGTCGCGGCTGTCAGGTCATCAACGTCGCGGCGGGCGGCAGTCTCCACCAGGATCTCGCCACGAGTTTCGGGAAGCCGATCGTTCGACATTTCCAACAGCACGTGGAAGAAGGGCCGTCCCACTTCATCGAGATCGAAGCGGATTCGCGGCTCGCCGCGATCGCGGGTGCGACGCGCGTGCGCGTCAACACGTACCACCATCAGGCCGTCAACCGACTCGGAGCGGGACTCAAGATCACCGCGCGTGCGACCGACGGAGTCGTGGAAGCGATCGAAGCCGTGGACACGAATCGGTTCGTTCTCGGAGTGCAATGGCACCCCGAACTTTTGTCGTCGCACCGCGACGTGAATCTCAAGGTCTTCGAGGCTCACGTCGCGGCGGCACGCGACCGCCGCTGATCAGCGGGTCTTTTCGCGGAGGAAGTCGGCGAGCGCGCTGCGGTGGACGCGGTGCTGCGCGAGGGTGTCGCGGTCACGGATCGTGACCGTACCGTCTTCCTTCGTTTGATGGTCGATCGTCGCGCAGAACGGCGTGCCGATCTCGTCCTGACGACGGTAACGGCGACCGATCGCTCCGCCTTCGTCGTAGTAGACGGTGAAATCCGCCTTGAGGGAGTCCTCGATTTCGAGGGCCAGTTCGCGGAGGCCGTCCTTCTTCACGAGCGGGAAGATGCCGAGCTTGTACGGAGCGAGCTTCGGGTGGAGCTTCAGCACGACGCGCGTTTCACCTTCGACCACGTCTTCGTGATACGCCTCGCAGAGGAATGCGAGGCAGGCGCGATCGACGCCGACCGCGGGCTCGATCACCCACGGGATGTACCGCGACTTCGACTCTTCATCGAACCACGTGAGATCGCGCCCCGAGGCTTCGGAGTGACGCTTCAAGTCGAAGTCCGTACGGTTGGCCACGCCTTCGAGTTCCTTCCAACCGAAAGGGTAGAGGTACTCGAGATCGGCGCAGGCCTTCGAGTAGTGGGCGAGTTCGTCTTCGGCGTGGTCCCGGAGTCGGAGATGCTCGGTCGAGATGCCGAGGCCGATGAACCAGTCGTAACGGAATTGACGCCAATAGGCGTACCACGTGTCCGCTTCCGCGGGTGGGACGAAGTACTCCATCTCCATCTGCTCGAACTCGCGCGAGCGGAAGATGAAGTTCTCCGTGACGATCTCGTTGCGGAACGACTTGCCTTGTTGCGCGATGCCGAAGGGGGGCTTGACGCGCGTGGTGTCGCAGACGTTCTTGAAGTTGACGAAGATGCCCTGTGCCGTTTCGGGGCGGAGGTAAACCGCGGCCCCCGAATCCTCCACGGGCCCCATGAAGGTCTTGAACATGAGGTTGAACTGACGAGGTTCCGTCAACTCGCCCTTGCATTCACCCGGACGTTTGCCCTTCTCCTTCGGACACTCCGATTCGGGGAGTTTGTCGGCGCGAAAACGGGCCTTGCAGAGCTTGCAGTCGACCATCGGATCGTTGAATCCCGCCACGTGACCCGACGTGATCCACACCTGCGGGTGCATGAGGATCGAGCAGTCGATGCCGACCACGTCGCGACGCGAGCGCACCATGCTCTTCCACCACGCTTCCTTGACGTTGCGTTTGAGCTCGACGCCGAGCGGGCCGAAGTCCCAGCAGGATTTGAGTCCGCCGTAGATTTCGCTCGACTGGAAGATGAACCCCCGACGTTTGCAGAGGGCGACGAGTTTTTCCATGATTTCGCTGGCCATGAACGACTCCGATGGGGTCGATGTTGCGGATCGTGCCGACGGCTCGCAAGGGTGCGAAAGGCCGAACGGCGGTTCCAATGAAAAAGCCCGGGGCGTTGACCCCGGGCTTTTCGCCGCGCCGCGTTCCGATCAGGGAAGCGTCGTGGTCACGCTGCCCGCCGACGGCGAGATCACGGCACCGACCACGTCGACCTTGAAGGTGACTTGTTGGCCGGCCGAGAGACCGTTGGCCGCGTACGGAACGCGGAACATCGTGGTCCCCGGAAGGACCCGCATCGTGGCGTAGGCGGGGTTCGACGGATTCACCGACGACGAAGGCGTCTGCTGGTCGATGACCGTCTGCGTGTAGTTGGACGAGCCGACCGCCGCGTGGCGGATGACGACGTAGCCGCCGTCCTGATCCGCGTCGGTGATGGTCACGGCGAGCATGACGCCTCCGGCCGTGGCCGTCGGGGTGACGCCGGTGACGATCGGCATTTGGTTCTGGACCGGGAACAGTTCGACGCTCGACAGGAAGTTCGACGCGTTCCCGTTTTGGCCGTCGATGATCACGACGGTGCCGTTCGCGAGGCTCGTCGCCGAGTGCTTCGCGCGCGCCGTGGCGAGCGATCCGACCGGGGTGAAGAGCAGCGATTCCGGCAGGAAGATTTCCGCCGAAGCGGTTTCGCCCGACGACGTGTCGCCGCCCGCGATGAGCACCTTGCCGTTGCCGAGCAGGGTGGCGGTGTGAGCCGAGCGATTCGTGTTCATCGAGAGCACGGTATTCGTGAACGCGCCCGTCGTGCCGAGTTCCGGCATGAAGATCGCCGCGTTCGACGTCGGCGTCAACGAGGCGCCGTCGACGGGGGTCCCGAGCACGAGACCACCCGCGAGAAGCACCCAGCCGTTGGTGAGGCGCGTGGCCGAGTGGCCGCGGCGATCGAATGCGGGGAGGGTCGTGGACACCATGGTGTCGGTGCGCGGGTCGTAGATTTCCGTGGGAACCGAGTCGCCGCCGGCGACGAGGATCGTGCCGTTCGGGAGGAGCGTCGCGGTGTGCTCGAAGCGGGGGGCCGCGAGGGTCGCCGTCGACGCCGTGAAGTTGCCCGTGGTCGGATCGAAGATTTCGATCGAGCTCGTCGGATCGCCCGATGCGTTGATACCGCCGATGATGATGACCTTGTTGCCGCCGATCCACGTCGCCGTGTGCTGCGTACGTGCGGTCGTCATCGCGCCGACGAAGGGCGTCGACGTGACTTGTTCGGTCGGGGTGAAGGCGTAGACGTCCGCCGTGGCCGTCGCGGTCCCGGATGCGGCGCCGCCGCAAACGAGGACGCGGGTGGCTTGCGTGGTCGGGTCGATGAAGAACGCCGCCGCGTGTCCCGTGCGCGGATTCGCCATCTGCGACGTGAAAGCCGTGGTGTGCGTGAAGGTGTCGGCGTCGACGTTGTAACGGGTGATGGTGTCGGTCACGCCGAACGGCGTGTTGCCGCCCGCGACGACGACCTTGCCCTGCGGACCGGTTCCGCC
>CAIWVZ010000110.1 GCA_903916245.1 uncultured Planctomycetota bacterium
CCAGCCCCCCCACGAGGCAAAGCGTCAACGATTCGGCGAGGAACTGCAGCGTGATATCGCGACGCCGTGCCCCGAGCGCGCGACGGATTCCGATCTCGCGTGTCCGCTCGGTCACCGTCGCGAGCATGATGTTCATGATGCCGATACCGCCGACGACGAGACTGATGCCGGCGATCGACCCGAGAACGATGTTGAAGATCCGCTTGGTGCGTTTCGCTTCCTCGATGAGGGCGAGAGGAACGACTACGGTGTAATCCTCCTTCCGATGGAAACGCGCCATCACGGATTTGACCGCCTCGGCGGTCGGGATCACCTGATCCGGGTCCGTCACCTCGAGGATCGCCTCGTGGACTTCGACGAGTTCGATGTCGGTCGATCCGGACGATCGCTTGACGTTGCGATCCCCCCACCGTTCCTTGATGGTGGTCATCGGGATGAACACCGCGTCGTCGGCCATACGCGCATTCGCACCGCCGACTTTCCCGCCACCCGAGCCTCCACCCGCGAGAATCCCCACGACGGTGTAGGGCTTGGTCCCGATGCGGATTTCCGTCCCCAACGGATCGTTGTGCTGGAACAGTTTCTTCGCGAGCCCCGCGCCGACGACGGCCGACGGGAGTTGGTTCACCATGTCGACTTCGTTGATCCAACGACCACGCGCCACCGTTTGACGCGCGGCCTCGAGCCAGCTCGTCATCGTCCCGAGAGCGTAGGTGTCGGCGTTCTTCTCGCCCCACCAAACCGTCGACGACACCTCGCGGACCGGAACGATGACCTCGACGCCGGGAACCGTTTCGTCGATGCGGCGGAGATCGTCGTACTTGATCCCGTAAATCACCATGCGCGAACGATTCGCCGCCCCGCCGCCCTCTTCGGGAGGTTTCTTGGAATAGAGGCGGATGGTCGTCGAGCCGAGCGCCCGGATCTGCGCCTGAGCCTCTTCGGAGGCACCGGCGCCGATGGCGAGCATCGCGATCACGGAGGCGACGCCGAGCACGATTCCGAGCACGGCGAGCGAGGAACGCAACGGGTGCGTCACGAGACTCGTCAGGCCGAGCTTGATCACGCGCGCGGTTTGCATCAGGCTTTCCTCCGCACGTCCTCGGAAATGCGCCCGTCGCGAACGCGCACGACACGCTTCGCCCAAGCCGCGATGTCGTCCTCGTGGGTCACCATGATGACGGTACGCCCCTCTTCGTTGAGGCGCGTGAGAAATTTCATGATCTCGACGCCCGTCACCGAATCGAGATTCCCCGTCGGCTCGTCGCAAAGAAGAATCATCGGATCGTTCGCGAGCGCTCGGGCGATGGCGACGCGTTGCTGCTGACCTCCCGACAACTGAGTCGGGCGATGGTCGTTTCGGTGGCCGAGTTGGACCAACGCCGCGAGTTCCTTGGCCCTCGCTCGGGCCTTCGCGGGCGGAGTTCCCGCATAGAACATCGGGACTTCGATGTTTTCGAGGACCGAGTGGGACGGAATCAGGTTGAACGACTGAAAAATGAACCCGATGCGACGGCTTCGAATGGCGGAAATCTCGTCGTCGGTCATCTTCGCTACGTCGACGCCACCGAGGAAGTAGGACCCGGTGGACGGACGATCGAGGCAACCGAGGACGTTGAGCAACGTCGACTTTCCCGATCCGGACGGCCCCATGATCGCCACGAAATCGCCCTCGAGAATGTCGAGATCCACGCCCGCGAGCGCATGGACGATCTCCTCGCCCATCGCGTACGTCTTGGTGACGCCGACGATGCGGACGACCGGAACGGGCGGGGCCGCCGTGCTCATGAAAGCCTCAGGGCGTCCTCTCGGGAACCGGGGCGGTGCCGTCCGCAGGGGAACCCTGTCCGCGATTGGCCCGACGACCGCCACCCGGTCGGGGTCCCGTACGGGGCGCTCCTTCGGTCGGGGATCCCCCCGCGCCGGCATCCGCCGGAGGGCTCGGAGCCTCGGGATGCAGCGACGGTGCCGACCGCTCTTCCTTTTCGGGTAGCGGCGGAGCTTCCGGAGGAACGGCGAGGTAGACCTGCTCCCCTTCCTTAAGTCCTTCGATCACCTGCACGGCACGATCGTTGTTCTGCCCGATCTTCACTTCGCGAAGGATCGGCTTCTGCGACTCCTGCACGTACGCGAACGTCTTCCCGCCCGCCGAGTGAATCGCCTGCATCGGCACCTGCAGCACGTCGCCGAGATCGGAGGCGAAAATCTCGCACTGAGCGTTCATCCCGGGACGAAGGTCTTCGAGTTCTTCCTTGATCTCGACTTTCGTGGGATAGAGCTTCAGGTCCGGATTCATCCACGAGTTGGACGTGGACGGAACCGCCGCGACCGACGAAACCACCCCGGTGAATTCGCGGCCCGACATCGCGTCGAGACGGATGCGTACCGGCTGCCCCGGACGCACCTTCTTCACC
>CAIWVZ010000111.1 GCA_903916245.1 uncultured Planctomycetota bacterium
CTTCACGACCCTCTTCCGCCTGTCCCTCAACGTGGCGTCGACGCGCTCGATCCTGATGAAGGGGTCGGCGGGCCACGTGATTCAGGCGTTCGGCGACTTCGTAGTCGGCGGCAATCTCGTGATCGGTCTCGTCATCTTCGCCATCCTGCTCGTGATCCAGTTCGTGGTGATCAGCAAGGGTTCGAACCGCATCAGCGAAGTGGCGGCGCGATTCACGTTGGACGCGATGCCCGGCAAGCAGATGGCCATCGACGCCGAACTCAACGCCGGACTCATCAACGAGACCGAGGCCCGCCGTCGCCGCGAGATCATCTCGTCCGAAGCGGAGTTCTACGGCGCGATGGACGGTGCGGGCAAGTTCGTCCGCGGCGACGCCGTCGCGGGTTTGATCATCACGATCATCAATATTCTCGGCGGACTCGGCATCGGCATGGCCGACGGCATGGCGGCCGCCGACGCCCTCAAGAAATACGCGGTGCTCACGGTCGGCGACGGACTCGTCGCACAAATCCCCGCACTCCTCATCTCGGTCGCCTCGGGCATCCTGGTGACCAAGCAACGCGGACGGCATCAGTTGTCGCGCGAAATCGTCGGACAGTTCCTCCTGAGCGGTCGCGCCCTCCGGCTCGCCGCGGGTGTCACCGTGCTCGTCGGACTCTTGCCCGGACTCCCGATCATCCCCTTCGCATTGATGGCCGTCGTGTTCTTCTTCCTCGGAAAGGCGGCCGACGCCGAAAAAGCCTCGCCGACGACCGAAGGCGCCACGACGGCGACCGGCGGCCCGTCGTCGCCTTCAAGTCCGACCGGAGGTGGCCCGGAGGCCAAGGCGTCCGACGCATCGCCGGAAGCCATCACGGAGATGCTGAAGGTCGATCGCGTCGCGGTCGAAGTCGGCTACCGCCTCATTCCTCTAGCGTGCGGCGCCTCCGGCACGTCCCAGTTGGTCGAGCACATCGGCATGCTGCGCAAGCAATTCGCCCTTCAGTTCGGCGTGGTCATTCCGGCCATCCGCATGAAGGACAACCTGATGCTCGAGCCGAACGGCTACCGCGTTCTTCTCGCGGGCCAGGAAATCGCCCGCGGGGCCTTGTATCCGGATCACTGGCTCGCGATGGGCCCCGGACTCGGCAAGGACGGCCTCCCCGGCGTTCGCACGACCGATCCCACGTTCGGCCTTCCGGCCGTTTGGGTGCCCTCGTCCGCGAAGGCGGACGCGGAAGCCATGGGCTGTACGGTGGTCGATCCGGAATCCGTCCTCGTCACGCACCTCACGGAACTTCTCCGCGAGCACGCCCACGAGATCCTGTCGCGCGACGACGTCCAAAAGTTGGTCGACCGCACGAAGGAAGCGAATCCCGCCGTCGTCAACGAACTCGTTCCCGACATTCTTCCGCTCGGGACGGTCCAGGCCGTTCTCGCGGCACTGCTCCGCGAGCGGATCCCGATCCGCAACCTGGTGCTCATTCTCGAAACGCTCGCCGACCACGGCCGCAAGCAGAAGGATCCCGATCAGCTCGCGGAGATCGTGCGCCAAAAGCTGTCACGGACCTTGGTCGAACTGTTCGGTGCGTCGGGCGGAGCCATCCACGCACTCACGCTCGATCCGACGTTCGAGCAGGGCCTGTCCGACGCGATCTCCGGATCGAACGATCCTCGCGTCACCGCGCTCCTCTCTCCCAACGTGATGCGTCGCCTTCAGGACCTCGCGGTCCTCGCGTGGCAGCAGGCGCAGCAGAAGGGCAAGGAGCCGGTGGTCCTCGTTCGCGCATCGGTGCGTCGCTATCTCGCGGATCTCTTCCGCGCGATGCAGCCGCGCATCTCCGTCCTGTCGTTCAACGAGGTGACGTCGGCGCGCACGATCGACGCGGCGGGGACCATCCCGAATCCCGCCGACGCGGGGCGTCCCGCGCCGAAGGCGGCGGGTGCCGCCGCATGAGCGTCGGGACCTGAAAAGGCCCGCGAACGCGGTCGAAGTGGGTCGAGTGTCGGATTCTCCGACACTTGTAAACCCCTATGGATACGAGGGTTGCGGAAAGGTCCACCGAACCGCGAGGTTTTCTGAAGACGTCCGTTTGAAACGCCGATGGAAGGGATGCGGAGGAAATCCGCGTCCCGACGCACCATGAAACGCCCCACCCCCGAAACGCAACCGACTCCGCCGCGTCCCGCGCACGCCTTCGGTCGTCTCGTGGGCATCGCGGTCGGACTGACGACCGGCGTTCTGACGCTTGCGACGGGACTGTTCGTGGGCAATCCGGCACCGGATGCGCTCCTGCGCGCTCTCGTGATCGGTTTCGTGGTGCGCATTTTGGCTGGCTGGTTGGCCGGATCACTGGCGCACTCGGTTCTTCAGTCGAAGTCACCGTCGACGGAGGGAGGTGACGTCGCATGATCGGCGCCCCCTACGCCTCGATGACCGACACCGATCGGAATCGACTGATCGAAGAGCACCTTCCGCTCGTCCACCACGTCATCGGACGGCTCACGTTGCGCCTCCCCGCGACCCTCGATCGCGACGACCTCTTCGAAGTCGGTGTTCTCGGACTCATGAGCGCCGCCGCGTCTTGGAATCCGACGAAAGGTGCGGCGTTCAAGACCCACGCCTTCACGGCGATCCGTGGTGCGGTTCTCGACGAGATCCGCAAGCACGACGTGGTCCCACGGTCGCGACGCGACCGCGTACGTCACGTCGCCCGCGTCGAACGGTCCTTGGCCGATCGCCTCGGGCATGCACCGACGGTCGAGCAGATCGCCGAACAGGCCTGCCTCGACGTGGAGCAGGTCGAAGACGTCCTCGTCAACGGCCACGGCGCCACGGTGGTGTCGCTCGACGCCACGACCGAAGCGGACGACGACGAAC
>CAIWVZ010000112.1 GCA_903916245.1 uncultured Planctomycetota bacterium
GCGTACGTTCTGCCAGGACGACGCGCACCTGTTCGTCGCCCCCGATCAGATCAAGGACGAGATCGCCTCGCTCCTCAAGATGATCATGGGCGTCTACGACCTCTTCGGATTCACGCGCCCGAAGGTGTTCCTGTCCACCCGTCCCGCCGGTTCGCTCGGCACGGACGAGATTTGGAACAAGGCCGAATCGGCGCTCGCCGCGGCACTCACCGAAAACGGCGTGGCCTACACGGTCAATCCGGGGGACGGCGCGTTCTACGGGCCGAAGATCGACTTCATCACCGAAGACGCGATCGGCCGTGAATGGCAGTTGTCGACGATTCAGCTCGACTTCAATCTGCCCGAACGCTTCGATCTCAAGTACACGACGCGCGACGGCGGCGAAGAGCGCCCGGTGATGATCCACCGCGCGATCCTCGGATCGCTCGAGCGTTTCGTCGGCGTGTTGATCGAACAGACGTCGGGCAACTTCCCGTTCTGGCTCGCGCCGGAACAGGCTCGCGTTCTTCCGATCGCGGAAGGCCACATGGCCTACGCGAAGGAATTCGTCGCCGCGCTCGAAGCCGCGGGACACCGCGTCGGACTCGACGTGTCGAATCAGAAGGTGGGCGCGAAAATCCGCGACGCCCGCCTCATGCGCATTCCCTACGTGCTCGTCGTCGGCGACCGCGAGGTCGCCGAAGGGACGGTCGCCGTGCGCGAGCGCCCGGACAAGGATCTGGGTCCGATGACCCGGGACGGCGTGCTCGCCCTGTTCGCGGATCTCGAGAGGACGAAGAAACGATGATGAACCTGCTCGTCGGGGGCTCCGCCCCGTGAGGCCTTTTGACCGCGGCCCCGCCGCGCCTCCCCGTCACCGCGTCAACCTGCAGATCCGGGTTCCCGAGGTTCGCGTCCTCGGCCCCGAGAGCGAGCAGTTGGGCGTCATGACTTCCGATGCGGCGCGCGCCTTGGCGCGCGAGAAGGGTTTGGACCTCGTGGAGATTTCTCCCACGGCGGTCCCGCCCGTCTGCCGCATCATGGACTTCGGGAAGTTCAAATACGAGCAGAAGAAGCGCGAAGGCGAATCGCGCAAGAAGCAACACGTCATCACGGTCAAGGAACTCCGTCTGCGTCCCCGCACGGACGTCCACGACCGCGAAGTCAAGATGAAGAAGGCCCGCGAGTTCCTGACGGAAGGCGACAAGGTCGCCGTCACCGTCATCTTCCGCGGCCGCGAAGTCGTTCACCCGGAACTCGGCGATCAACTCCTGAAGGAGTTCGCCGTCGAGCTTCAGGATGTCGGAAAAATCGAGCGCATGCCGAAATTGGACGGCAAGCGCATGACCATGGTGATCATGCCCACGAAGAAGTAGGGATCACCCCAACGGAGACAGCCATGCCCCGCAAGAAGCGAGCTCATTTCAAACTCAAGACCTCGAAGTCGGCCAAGAAGCGCTTCAAGGTCACGAAGAACGGCAAGATCCTCCGCACGATCGCCGGCAAGTCCCACCTCATGGTGGGTACCGCCGGAGGCGTCGTCCGGAAGCTCCGCGGCCGCGCCGTGATGCACAAGTCCAACGTGAAGGCCGCGATGAAGCTTTTGCGTCCGAGCCTCTGAGAAACAACCCGAACTGATGCCGCGCGCCCGACGCGCGGCGTGGAGAGATCACCATGCGTGCGACCAATTCGCCGGCGCGGAAGAAGCGCCACAACAAGGTCTTCAAGGCCGCCAAGGGCTACCGCGGGGGCCGCGGACGCCTCTACCGTACCGCCAAGGAAGCCGTCCGCCGTGCCGGCAAGTACGCCTTCCGCGATCGCCGCGCCAAGAAGCGCGAGTACCGTTCGCTCTGGATCATCCGCCTCAACGCGGCGTGCCGCGCCGCGGGCATCGCGTACTCGCGGTTCATCAACGGTCTGAAGAAGGCCGAAGTGACCCTCGACCGCAAGCAACTGTCGGAACTCGCGATCCACGACCCGGCGGCGTTCGCCCGCCTCGTCGAGATGGCGAAGGCCAAGGTCGCGGTCGCCTGAGGCACCGGGGCGGGGGATGACGGGACACGACGCGTTCGAGCAGGTGCGCCTCGTCCTCGAAGAGGGCGAGCGCGCCGTCGCAGGCGCCGCGGATGCCGCGGCGCTCGCCGCCGTGAAGTCCGTGCTGCTCGGCAAGTCCGGCCGTATCCCCGCCTTGATGGAGCACCTCCGCGCGCTTCCGAAAGAGGAGAAACCTCGCTTCGGTGCGGAGGTGAACGTCGCGAAGAAGCGCATCGAGGACGCCGTCCTCGAGCGCGAAGCGGTCCTCGGTCGCGCGGCGACCGGAGGTCCGCGGGAAGATCTCACGTTGCCGGGCATCGCACCCGCGACGGGATCTTTGCACCCGATCACCCGGACCATCCGGGAAGTGGTGCGCGTGTTCGGCACCCTCGGCTTCGAGGAGACGGACGGCCCGGAGATCGAGGACGAGTTCCACAAC
>CAIWVZ010000113.1 GCA_903916245.1 uncultured Planctomycetota bacterium
AGGGCGCCGGCAAACAGAGCCTCCATCCCTCCCTCGCCATGCCCCGCGATCGCCACTGGCAACTGCGGATACGCTCGATGAAACCAATCCACTATCGCCAGTGCCCCCTGAATTTCATAGCCCGCCAGTGTTCGCCCCAGCTCAAACGCCGCTCGGTGCAAGTACTCCCGCTGAGTCAGGTCCGCTCGACCCAGCCGCTTCTCTCGCTGACGACTGATTAAAGCCGGAACCACAACCCGACAGCCGGCTTCCGCCAGTATCCGCGCGAGCTGCTGGCCAGGTGGAAATTCAGCAACCAGACCCGACAGCTGCTCAGGCGTCTGATCCGCGTCCGGCAACACCACAACACACGCCCTCACATCCCCACGCGGCGTCAACAACAGCCCTTCACCAGTCGTCGATGTCAAACCATCACCCTGAGGAGATGGATCGCCGAGCACCGGCCAGCGAATCACCTCCACCTGATAAGTGTCAGACTGAGCAATCAAAGCGGAGGTGCCGGGTTCGGCAAGGATTTCCGGAGCGGCAAAGGCCTTGCGGGAATCACGCAGACCGAGACTGCGGATAAGCTTCCCGCGGTGCCCCTCCAGGGATCGCTCGTAACCCTCCGGTGAAGACGTGTCCACAACGAATCGCTCGGGGCGAGACGCCGATTCGGCGGCGATCTGACCCGCGGCGATTGCGCGGATGCGGAACGGCGACGCCGCGCCTCCGTGGTGTTGCACGCGGGCGACGAGGGCGGTTGCCGACGAGGGGAGAAGTTCCGCGGTCGGCGCGTCCGGATCGAAACGGACGACGGCGTCGTCGAGGGCCGTTGGACCGCGAGCCATCCGGTCGACGGCGTCGAGATGACGCTCGACGACGGACACCGAGCCGTTTTCCGGGCGGAATGGACCCGCGTCGTCGCGGTTGCCCCCCGTTCGGGCGACGGCTAGCGTTCCGCAGCCCCATGGCGCGCGTTTACCTGCCAACCAACGACCCCAAGGGCGGCCGACGCACCGCCGCGGAAAAGTGGGCGCTGACCCGCCGGCTGTTCTCCTACGCCGTTCGACGCAAGTCGATGATCCTCCTCGCGACGGCCACGATGATCGTGGCCGGCATCACCGAAACCGGTCCGATCTTCCTCGCGAAGGCCTTCGTCGAACAAGTCCTCTTCACGTCGAAAGGTCTCGAAACGACCTCGGACGCCTCCGGGCGCGC
This sequence comes from uncultured Planctomycetota bacterium, assembly GCA_903916245.1. GTDB lineage: Bacteria > Planctomycetota > CAIWVZ01 > CAIWVZ01. The sequence goes on from CAIWVZ010000113.1 coordinate 1,201, forward strand.
GGTGCTCGTCACGACGCCGGAGGGCCCGCGCCTCTTCAAAGAGACCGCCGAGCGCTCCACCTTCGCCGAACAGTCGCGGGACGCGGCGAAAGACGCTCTCGAAAACGGGCTCGCCGACGGAGGATTCGCGGCCGGTTTCGGAAGGAGGGTCACGTCCGCGTTGGGGTTGAAGCCCGACAGCCGCACCACGAGCGTCGTCGCGATCGCGATTCTGATCCTCGTCGTCTCGCTCTTCGCGGCCGCCGCCTCGTACGCGAACGCCTACATCGGCGTGACGTTGGCCTCGCATACGGTGAACGACATTCGCACCGACATGTTCGAAGGTCTGATGAACGCGTCCGTCGCGCGCTTCAGCCGCGAGAAGACCGGCGATCTCATCGCGCGCTTCAACACCGACGCGGAGCAGATGCGTTTGGCGGTCGGCGTCGTCATTCAGGAATTGTTCCTGCAGCCCATCCTCGTCGTGTTCGGCGTCGCCGCCGCGCTCTGGGTCAGCCCGACTCTCGCGGCGGGCACCTTCATCGTCCTCCCCTTGCTCGCGATTCCCATCGTTCTCCTCGGGAAGAAGATGAAAAAACGCATGCAGGAGGGGCTCGTGGCGCGATCGGACGCGAGCGAAATCTTCACGCAAACCGTCGACGGGATCGCCACGGTCAAATCGCAGGGCATGGAAGATCGTCGGATGACCGCCCTCGCGACGGCGACCGAGAGCATTCAGAAAACCGAAGTCAAGATCGCCCGCACCCGCGCGAA
>CAIWVZ010000114.1 GCA_903916245.1 uncultured Planctomycetota bacterium
GCGGCGATCGGTCCCGACGATGCGGTGCTCGCCGTGGCCGCGAGCGGACGCACCCCGTACGCGATCGGAGCGCTGCGTGAGGCCCGCGCGCGCGGCGCGTGGACGGCGGCCCTCGTGTGCAACCGTCCAACCCCGATGCACAACGAGGCGGACGTCGTCATCGATCCCGTCGTCGGCGAAGAAGTGCTTTCCGGTTCGACGCGCCTCAAATCCGGGACCGCCCAGAAGCTCGTCCTCAATATGGTGTCGACCGGCGCGATGATCCGCATCGGTCGAACCTACGGGAACCTGATGGTCGGCGTGCAATCGACCAACGTGAAATTGCGGGCGCGCGCGGCGCGTCTCGTCGCGTCGATCGTCGGCGAACGGAACGACATCGAGGCGGCGCTCGCGTCCTGCGGGCACGACGTGCGTACGGCGTGCGTCATGCTGCGCTTCGGTCACTCCGCGGCCGACGCCGCCGCACGCCTCGACGCGGCGGACGGCTCTCTGCGACGCGTCCTCGACGGAAAATAGTGCGTCGCGGAGCATCCGCGGCCTACACTTCGCGCATGCGCCGCCCCGTCGTCACGATCCTCGTCGCCCTGCTCCTTGCGGCGCTCGTCGAAGGACAGGATCCGCGCAAGATGCCTTCGGTCTGGAGTCTGCCGTCGGGCGAACGGCACGAAGGACGCCTCTCGCGACGAACGACGGAAACCGTCATCGTCACCGCCGTCGGCGACCTGGTGCTCGATCGGCCGAACGGAGCGGTCCCCGCGGATGCCCGCGCCGACGTCGCCCTCGTCGAGTCCGCCGAGGCGGGTCTCCATCCCAAGTTCGTCGACGGTCGCGTGGCGGTCGCGCGGATGGCTGCATCGTTCGGACTGTGGTCGAGGGTCAAATTCCATCTCGACGACGCGCTCGAACTCGATCCGTTCCACGTCGACGCACGTGCCGTCGCTCAGGCGCTCGGTCGTCGGTTTCGCGTCGTGCCCGAAGACGACGATCGTTTCGGAAGTTCCAAGAGGATCGAAGCGCTGTTCACCGCGGTCGCGGGTTCGCCGCTCGCGGCCGTGATGATCGAAGGTCGCATCGGCGACTTCGACGTCGACGTGCGTCTCCAGTTCGGCCTGCGGTTTCTCAAGCGCGGTGACGCGCCCCAGCGCCTACTCGCGGCGCGCGTCCTCGCCGCGTGCACGGACGCGCCGACACGGATCAAGCCGCTCTACGAAGCCTGCCTCCTCGATCCCGCGCCCGGCGTCCGCCGCGCGGCTTCGAAGGCTCTCGGGAGAGCGGGCGATCCCGCGATGGCCCGCATCGTCGGGAGGACGTTGGCGAGCCCGCACCAGACGCTTCGACTCGCCGCCGTGGAAGCGATCACCGATATGGGTTTTCGCGAAGGCGCGCCGTACCTCGTGCGTGCGCTCGCCGGCGAACCGCCGGTTCCGAAAGCGTCTATCACGGTCACCCGCACGATCGCGGCGGTTTCGGACTACGACGTGGAAGTCGCCGCCGGCGCCGTCATCGCGAAACCGATCGTGACCTTGACCCACGAAGGCGTCGTTCTCGAAGCGACCGTCGTGTCGATCGCGGAAGAGCGCGCACGAATCACCGCCGGACTGAAAATACTCACCGGCTTCGACGCGCCCGCCGACGCGAAGGCGTGGAAATCCGCACTCGGACTTTAGTCGAAGACGTCGGGAACCCGAAGATCGTAGCGCGCTCGCGGTTCGAATCCGTCGATGCGTCCGGGCGCCCGCCAGCGTCCGGGCAGCGCTCCTTCGCGGAGGCATGCGGCGTCGTACGGCGACCCCGGGTAGACCGGATGACGCCACTTCCAGCGACGCACGAGCGGCGTCGGGTCGAGCGGATTCGGCGGGGCGCCCCGAACGAGGACGCCGATACCGACGTGCAGCACCACGACGGGATGACGTCGGCTGTAGATCGCGGTCTTGCCGAGGACGTCACCGGCGCGCACCTTCGTGCCTTTCTTCACCGCCACGTGAAAGTCGGTGAGGTGGACGTAGAGCCGAGGCGCGGGCTTCGCGCCGAGGACGAGAACGACCGATCCGGGGCCGGGCTCGGGATCGGCGTCGCGACCGGTCGCCTCGACGACGGCGTCGACGGGAGCCCGCACGGGCAAGCCCGAAGGGAGCGGTGCGATCGCCGTTTGACGCCCCCATGGACGGGTGAACCACGCGACGTCGACACCCGAGTGCGAACTGCCGCGATCCCCTTCGACCCAGTAGCCGTCGGCGACGCCGCGCACCCAATCGATCGGCTCTCCATCGCGCCATAGTTGCGGCGTGCCGAAGGCGGCGCCGTTCGGCACGAGAACGCGGGCGCCGACGCCCAAGTCCTTCGCCGCGATCGGGGGTCGCGCCGTCGTGAAGAGTCGGGTCAGTGAATCAGGCAACGGAACGCCTCGCCGCCCGCCACAATCCGAGAAGCGACGCGCCGAGCGACGACGACAACGTGGTGCGGTAGACCGAGTTCACGGGCAACGCGTTCATCAATCGACGATGCGCCTTCCCGAGGTTGTGGTAGGGGACGTCGGGCAGGAAATGATGCAATCCGTGCCAACGCAGGCCGACCGGCGCCCACAGTTCGGTAATCCACCCGCCGGGATTGTTCACGGAGTCGGCGAGTTGCCCCTGCACATCCATCTCCCCGCCCGCGTTTCGATAGCGATGGGCGGCCAAGGTGCGGATGTTGTTGACGTGTGCGATACACGCGGATGTCACGTACCACTGCAGGAGAACACGCACGGGCCAAAACTCGACGATCACCGCGACCACCACCCCCACCGCCATCGCCGCGGCGAGCGTCTCGGTCCACAGCCACCGGGTGCGCAGCGCGCCCTTCGGAGCCTCGCGGCGGTAAGCGAGATTGATGGCGAGCGTCGAGGCGGACGCGGTGACGAAATCGCGAAGGCGCCCGCCGAGCACGAGGGACAGCGGCGCCAACACGAGGAAGCGCGCGAACAACGCGATCGGCGCGAGGAAGGGTTCGACCAACGCGCGCACGAGTTTGGTAGCCGGGGGCACTCCGTACGGAACGTATTCGGGATCGCCGGGGGTCCCGTACACCGTCTTCCGATGATGGTCGAGATGGGTCCCGTGGTACATGAACGACGGCAGCGCGAGCGGGCAACCGACGACCACATCCCAGGCGGCGTTGAAACCGGGCAGACGCCCCTTCGCGAGGTGGGAGAGTTCGTGGATGAAAAGGATCGCCCGGTAAAGCGCGAAGACGGCGACGCCCGTCGCAATCAAGTGGGTCGCCGAAAACGGTGTCGCGGCGACGGACGTCGCGAACGCGGTCCAACCGATCGCCGCCGACCCGAACGCGTCCACCCAGTAGATGACGGGGTTCGGCTCGAAGAGATCGGCGCAGACGTCGCGTGCCTGCTTCAGCGGCACCGGCTCGTAGGTCATCGGGGCGGATTCCACGCCCGGAAAACTAGCAGGGACGCGCCGAGAACGAGGTCAGCGCCGATCGCGTCGGACGCGGACAGGCACCGGGGCCGGGGCGGGCGTCGGGTCGAGACCGATCCCCCGCTTCAACGCGGCCCACGCCTTCCGGACGATGTCGAGCACGGAGGCCGGAACGGCACGACCGCGCACTTCCGCGAGGAGTCGAACGAGGGGGGAGCGGGGGGTGATGAACATGGTCTACTTAATGGATCGACGCGAGACGCCTGCTTCCTCATACGGTCGGGAAACAAAATCGCTGCGACCCCGCCCGAGAAAAGTCGCGATGGACTTCGCCTGGGTGTCCGTATCTTCGAATCGTACCCGAAAACGGGTCATCGAATCCAGTGCCGACCGGATCATCGTCTCGACCGGGAGCGCGGATTCCGCGGCTTCGATCGCCTCGGCGGTCGCCGCTTTTTCGGGGTTTCTCGGTGCCAATAAGGCGCAGCAGTCGTCGCCTTCTTCCTCCGAAATGGCGAGCGTGCCGATCCGACGCGCACGCTCGACGATTTCGGGCTTGCCCATCCCGACGAGCGGGCGAAACACGGGCATCCTCACCGCCGAGTCGGTGACGGCGAGATTCTCGAGCGTCTGCGAAGAAACCTGAGCCAACGCGTCCCCGGTCACGAGCGCCCGTGATCGGTGTTCGGACGCGAGCCGTTCGGCGATGCGAAGCATGAAGCGACGGGCCAATACCGTTCGGAGCGCCGTCGGAGCCCCTTCGACGAGAGGGCGCTGGACGGTTTCCGCGAAGGGCACCATCACGCCGAAAATCGTCGGCTGCCAACGCGTCAACGCCCCGGCGAGCCGGTACACCTTCCGAAGGGCGGCCTCCGAAGTGATCGGCCGGGAATGAAAATGCACCAGCCCGATCCTCAACCCGCGCGACATCATCATGGCCGCGGCGACGGGTGAGTCGATCCCCCCCGACAGGAGCGCCACGGCTTGGCCCGCGGTCGCGTAGGGAAGTCCGCCCGGGCCTTCGACCCGACGGTGCAGCACGAAAGCCCTCCCCGCCGCCAGCTCCACGGTCAACGCGACGTCGGGGCGATCGAGGTCGACCGTCCACCCCGTCGCCGAGGCCACCGCGCCGCCGAGCTCGGCTTCGAGGGGCCGGGCGCGTCCCTCTCCACGATCGTTGCCGCGCACCCTCACCGAGAACGTCCGAACGACCTCCCCTCCCCCTGCCTCGGCTCGCCGTGCGGCTTCGACGGCGGCGGCCGCCAACGACGCCGGGTCACGCGCGCTTTCGACCCCGGCGAAGAGGTGGTGGATCCCGAAGACCCGGGAGAGGCGGTCGACCAACAGCCCGGCGGGGATCGCCCGCCGGCCCGGCGTCACGACGAACCGCCCGTGGGCGGCACGAATCGTCACGGGGCCGACGTCGCGCAGCACCGCTTCGATCGCGTGGACGAGTGCCTTCTCGTAGTAGGGCCTTCGCCCTTGTTTCAGAGCCAATTCATCGAAGTGGACGACGACGATTTCGCGCATCGGGCGTGGGGGTCTTGAAATCCGCAAGTCCAAAATCCGGCAAAACTTAGAACCGCGGTTTTTGAAGTTTGCATCCTAAGTCCCTATCGCGTCAACACCTAGAACACATTTTCCAAAATCCCCCCTTGTGGATTGGACACGGCGTGTTTTTCCCCTTAATCTCGGGCGCGTGGTCGGGGCTAAACTCTCGATAAGGGAATCCATCCTTCATCGGACGCCTTCCTTCGACCGTCGATGCGGTATGACGACATCGGGCGCACGCGGCCTCCTCTGCCGGAGACCCACGCGCGCAACCTTCGCGGCAACAACATCGAACGAAATCGTTCTATTCGAGCAGTTTTCGATTTCGTCCGTATGTAGAAGCCGAGAGGACGCGCGCACAACGATTCGATCGCCGCTCGAAAGCCAAACATGCCAGTCAAGGACAAGAAAAAGCCCGCCGCCGAGTTTTTGGACGACGATCCGATCCTCGGCGAGAAGGACGAGTTCGCAGTTGAAGAGCCGTTGATCAAAGCGGCGGCACCCGTGAAGTCGGAAGCCGTGCAATCCGCGGCGCCGGACGATCCGTTGGGGATCTACCTGCGCGACGTGGGTCAGCACAACCTGCTCGAACCCGAAGAGGAACAAATCCTCCTCGGCGACCTCATCTTCGCCCGCAACCGCTGGATCGCGACGTTCCTCGGGACGGAAGCGGGTCTCGAAGCCGTGTGGGAAGATCTCGGCAAGTGGAAGAAGGGCGAGATGGCCGCGCGGTCGCTCGTTCCCGGACCGCCGAAGCCGAAGCCCGGTCGCGACGGCGACGACAACCACGTCTCGCGCCTCCACGACATCTTCGCGAAGCACGTCGCGCGCAACAAGCGCAACCCGTTCAAGCCCGTCCGAGGCCGCAACACCGGCCTTTTGGTCGGGGCTCTTTTGTTCGTCGGTCTCCGCCCGGGTCCGCTCAAGCGCTACAGCGCCGCCGCGGTCGCCGCGAGCAAGAGCCTGCGCGATGAAATCGAGAAGGTGAAGGACAACTTCGTCGCGGCCCGGCGGCCGCTGATCGAACGCAACCTCCGCCTCGTGCTCTCCGTCGCCCGCAAGTTCGACGGTGGACCGTTGGCCTACAGCGAACTCATCCAGGAAGGCAATCTCGGCCTCATCCGTGCGACCGAGTCCTTCTCGGCGCGATTCGGCGTGCGCTTCTCGACCTACGCCTACCTTTGGATCCGTCAGGCCATCCTGCGCGCCCTCGAAGACAAGAGCCGCACGATCCGTCTGCCGGTGAACGTCACCCAAAGCCTCCGGAAGGCGGCGAAGGAAGACCCGGAAGGCTTCGAAGACCCGCGGACGATCGAAGACGAAGGCAAGCGCCACCGGATCAACGACATGTTGTCGAATCCGTCGGTCGCGCGCCCCGTTCTGTCGCTCGACTACGGTCCCGAAGACGAAAGCCGCCTCGGCGATCTCGTCGGCGACTCGTCGACGCCGCGTCCCGACCACGAGGTCGTGCGCGACGACATCCGCAATCTCGTCCGCGGCAGCTTGAAGATCCTCCCCGATCGTCACCGCCTCGTGCTGCGTTTGCGCTTCGGCATCGACTGCAATCGCCCGCACACGCTCGCCGAAATCGGCAAGATGTTGCGCGTCTCGGCCGAACGCATCCGCCAAATCGAGGCTTCGGCCTTCGAGCGGTTGCGCCGCGGCCCCGAAGGCGGCACGCTGAAGGACATGGTCGACGACTGATCGTCGCCCCGACCTCGAAAAAACCCGGCACCTGACGTGCCGGGTTTTTTTGTCGAAGATGCGCCCATGCGACGCCTCGTCGTCTTCGCCGCTCTGCTCGCCGCCGTCGCCTTGGGGCAATCCACGGTGCGTGCCGCCTACCTTCCGGGTGTGCAGGAAGGACGTCCGGGGATTCTCCCGACACCCGTCCCCGAAACCCTGAAGGCGCTCTGCGCCACGGCCGTCGATCTGTCGACGGCGAAGGCCGTGAACCCCGCTCGGTTCGATCTCCTCGTCGTCGGTTCATGGACGACCTCGGCTCCCGAGCAGGCGGCACTGCTCTGCCGAAACCGAGACGCCCTCAAGGACTTCGTCAAGCGCGGCGGCGTCTGCGTGGTGCTTCCTCAGTACCACGCGCGCGCGACCCTCGCAGCGGGAACCTTCCCCGAGGTCAAAGGGGACGCTCGCGAAGTGATGTCGCTGTTCGAACCCGAGGTGCCGCTGAAGGCGACCCCGCAGTACCTCGACGCGGCATTGGTGATTGAACCCGAGCACCCGTTGGTTTCCACGCCGAACCGCATCGACACGGGACGCGTCAACGGTTGGAACGGGCCATGGGCGGTGCAGACGGATTCTTGGCTCGCGATCCCCGGAGCGCGGGTGATCGTCGGACATCGAACGAAAATCGCCTTCCCCTATCTCGCCGAGACCCCGCTCGGAAAAGGTCGCATCATCACCATCGCGTGTCCGATCGACTGCCGACAATCGACGACGGCACCGCGGGCGATGACGCTGTGCGCGGATCTCCTCGCCAACATCGTCACGTACACCGAATCGCTGCGCGATCGCAAAGCGGTTCCCTTCGCCCCGAGCGTCGCGGAGTTTCCGCCCGCGACGACCAAGGACGCCGTCCACGAATTCGACGACCACAAGGCGTTCACCGAACGCGTGAATGCGTCCGTGGATCGCGGCGTCGCCGCCCTCCGCGGCATGCAGAAGGAAGACGGGTCGTTCGGCGATTTCCGATGGGGCTACCAGCCGAACGTGTTCCCCGTCGGGCAAACCTGCCTCGCGGTGCTCGCTCTCCTCTCATCCGGGGTCCAAAAGTCCGATCCCGCGATCACGAAGGCCGTCGCGTACGTCCTGGCGCGCCCCGCCGCGTCGACCTACGAGTGCGGCCTCGAGGCGATGTTGCTCGAACACCTCGCCGCACCGGAATTCGAACGCTTCGAACTGGCACGTCTGCCTCGCGATCGCCGCAAGGCCCACGTGTTCGTGCGCAACCTGAAACCGGACCAAAAGGCTGCGATGAAAGGCTGCCTCGACTGGCTGCTCGCCGCCCGCCATCGGGGCATGTGGAGTTACCTCGGAGGAGCGAGGTCCGCGGACCTTTCGAATTCGCAATACGGCGCACTCGGAGTGTTGGCGGCCCGTCGCTGCGGCTTCGACGTTCCGAACGACGTTTGGTCGGAATTCATCGACGTCCTTCTGCGCGCGCAGGGCGACGGGCGCGGTACGCGGCCCTACGCGATGCCGCTGACGAAAGACGAAGCACCGACGTGGCCGAAATTCGAGATGCGCAATTTCGGCGTGTCGTTTTGGAACTACAACCCGTTCGAGCGGCCGACCTCCGGACGCGGCACGATGGACCTCGTCGGCATCACCATGTTGTTGATCGGGGTCGACGGCATGGGATTCTCGAAAGGGGCGGACGCGCGTGGACCGAAGATCCGCGATGCGATCGACCGCGCCCTGAATCATCTCGATGCGATGTTCCGCGTGGACATTCAACCCGCGGGGGGCGAAGGATCGACCCCGGACTTCTACTACCTCTACACGTTGGAGCGGACGATGGTGCTCGCCGACGAGCGCTTCGTCGGACGACACGACTGGTATCGCGAGGCCGCCGAGTTCATCTGCGACGTCCAAAGGGCCGACGGTCGTTGGGACGCTCCGGGCGGCGGCAACCGTAACGACCCCGTAAACACCGCGTTTGCGTTGCTCACGCTGCGCCGAGCCACCGTTCCTTCGAGAACGACGCTTTCGCGATGACGGACGTCGTCGGCTTGCGGAAGTCCCCGACGGCGGAGACACTCTCCCTGGTCGCCGCGCGCGATTTCCATTCATGACACGGCGTGTTCTCGTCACCGGTGCGGCCAAACGACTCGGCCGTCGCTTCGCGCTGCATCTCGCCGCGCGAGGGTTCGACGTCGCCGTTCACGCACACACGTCGCGCGTCGAGGCCGAAGGCGTCGCGGACGCCATCCGCGCGTCGGGGCGCCGCGCCTGCACGGTCTTCGCCGACCTGCGCGACGAGTCGGCGATCGGATCCGCGGTCGAGTCGGCGGTCGCCGCTCTCGGCGGATTGGACACGCTCGTGTTGTCGGCGTCGTCGTTTCCGCCGGACGCCGTCGACACGCTCGACGGATCGACGTTTCTCGACACGCTCCGCGTCAACACGGTGGGACCGTTCCTTTTCGCACGCGCGGCCCGAGCCCACCTCATGCGGGCGAAGCCGGGACGAATCGTCGTTCTCGGAGACGTCCACGCATCGCGCCCCCTCGGTGGATTCCTCGCCTACAGCGCGGCGAAGGCGGCGTTGGCGTCGGTCACGCAGTCTTTGGCGCGTGCCTTTGCCCCCGACATCACGGTGAACGCGATCCTGCCGGGCTCGGTTCTTCCTCCCGAAGATTTCGACGCGAACGCCCTCGAACGACTCCGCGCGCGCACACCGACCGGTCGGCTGGGTTCCCCCGAAGATCTTCTGCCCGTCCTCGACTTCCTGATCGACGCCCCGGCCCAACTCACGGGTGTTTCGATCCCGGTCGACGGCGGCCGATCGATCGCGCCCTGAAGCGCGTCAGCCGAGATCGCAGACGGCAACGACTTCCGTGTGCGGGGTCCCCGGGAACTGATCCACGGGGACGACCGACTTCGGGGCGTAGCCGCACGATCCCAAGGCGCGCAGATCGCGAGCCAGACTTCCCGCGTCGCACGACACCATGACGAGTCGCGGAATCTTCAATGCGGCGAGACGCAGAAGCGTGGGGGTTTCGATTCCCGCGCGAGGAGGATCGACGATCGCCGCATCGAACGCGTCGCGCGCCGGGTTCAAGTCGCGCAACATTTCGCCGACGTCGAGCGGTTTGAACAGGACGTTGCTGCGGCCGACCATATTCGCGCGGAAATCCTTCGCGGACGACGGATCGACCTCGGCGGCCAAAACACGATCGTCGGGACGCGTCGCGGCGAGCGCGAACAATCCGACGCCGGCGTAGAGATCGAGAACGGCGCGCGGTTCGGCGCGTTGCGGCAGCGCCTCCGCGACCAAACCGACGAGCGCTTCCGCGCCCCACGTGTTCACTTGGAAGAACGACGCCGCGGAAACCCGGAACCTCTTCCCGGCGACTTCTTCGTGATAGAGCGAGACGCCGCGAACGGGAATCAGACCGCGACGCGTGCCGAGCGACAAGAACCCCGGGAAGGTGACGGGGTCGATGCCTTCGGGAAGGCGTTCGAGTCCGTGAAGGACGGCGAGCGCTTCCGTCGTTCCCACGGCGGCGCGCAGTTCGACTTCCTCCGCCCCCCGCACGCGACCGTCGAGGGCCGCGCGCAATTGCTCGAGACGGGGATGTAGGACCGCGCACGTCGTGATCGGAATCACCGGGTGCCGCTTGCCGGGCTGATGACGCCCTCGCTTCACGAAGCAGAGGCGCCCGCGGCCGTCGACCGAGAAGCGAGCATGGTTGCGGTAGCCGAGATCGGGCCCCGGGGTCAGGCATGGCGCGACCAGATCGCCGTCGAGGCCACCCACGCGGATCATCGCGTCGCGCACCAGCTGACGCTTCACGTCGGCGGCGGCGGCGCGGGTCGCATGCAATAGGCTGCATCCGCCGCAACCTCCCGCGTGGTCGTGGGGACACGGGGTTTCGCGACGGCCGCGCGCTTCGACGACCGAAAGAAGTTCGGCACGATCCGACGTCGCTCCGGACTTCAGGATGCGGTAAACGACGGTTTCTCCGGGGAGGGCCCCGGGGACGAAAACCACCTTGCCCTCCCGACGAAGGATGCCCTCGCCGGTGGCGGCGGCCGAAAGGATGATGCCTGTCTCTTCGGAAGTCACGCGTTCATCGTACGTGTTTCGTAGAGTGCTCCCGATGGCTTCCGGCGAAACCTTGGTTCCCCGAAGAACCCGAAGCTCGGCGATCGAACTCGTGGCGATCGAGCGCCGCTTCGACGACGGCGTCGAGGCGCTGGCGCCTCTGACGCTGCGTCTCCCGGCCGGATCATTCGTGGCTCTGCTCGGCCCCTCGGGATGCGGCAAGAGCACCTTGGTACGCCTGCTGACCGAGCTCGACCGCCCGACGCGCGGGTCGATCCACAAACCTTTCGATCTGAAGATGGCCTGCGTCTTTCAGGACCCCTGCCTTCTGCCGTGGCGGACCGTGCTCGACAACGCGGCGCTTCCGCTCGAGCTCGCCGGGGTCCCGGAGGCGGAGCGCCATGCCGTGACGAAGGACGCGCTCGCACAGGTCGGACTCGCCGATGCGGCGTCGAAATACCCCGCTCAACTTTCGGGCGGTATGAAGATGCGGGCCTCGCTGGCGCGTGCTCTCGTGGTGCAACCGACGTTTCTGCTCCTCGACGAACCGTTCGCCGCGCTCGACGAAATCACGCGACAGGCCCTCGACGACCACCTGCGCACGCTTTGGAAGGCTTGGGGTTTCACCGCGCTGTTCGTGACCCACGCGGTGGACGAAGCCGCCTACGTCGCCGATCGCGCGGTGGTGTTGTCGCGACGCCCCGGCCGTGTCGTTCTCGACCACCCGTTGGACCTTCCCGCGGATCGCACGGCGGCTCTCCGTTCCGACGCCCGTTTCGCGGCGCAGACCGGCATCCTGCGAAACGCCCTGGCGGAGTCGGGAGGTGCGCTTTGACGCGCCGCACTCCGTGGGGAGCGCTCCTACCGCCGCTCGTTCCGGCGATCCTCGTCGTCGGAATTGTCGAAGCGTTGGTGCGCGGCGACGTGGTTCCCGCGTTTCTCGTTCCCGCACCCTCGCAAATCGCCCGGGCGCTCGTCGACGAAGGCCCGTCGCTCTATCCCCCGCTCGCGCAAACGGTGAAGGCTTCGCTGCTCGGCTTCTTTTTGGCGGCCGTCGGCGGCGTGACCGCGGCGATCGCGCTGGCCTCGTCGCGACGCGTCCAACAAGCGATCTATCCGTACGCGGTGTTCTCCCAGACGATTCCGATCGTCTCGATCGCACCTCTTCTCGTCATTTGGTTCGGGTGGGACCGCACGGCTCTCGCATCGGCGGTGATCGTGAGCATCTTCCCCGTCGTGGCGAACACCTTGGCGGGGCTGCGATCGACGGATCCGGCGTTGGTCGATCTTTTCCGCCTCTACGGGGCTTCTCCGGGAGCGACGTTGTTCCGCCTTCGACTGCCCGCGGCTCTTCCTCAGATCTTCACGGGACTTCGTGTCGCGGGAGGACTCGCGGTGATCGGCGCGGTCGTCGGCGAGTTCATCACGGGCCAAGGTATCGGAGGGGCCATCGGCGTCGCGCAGCAACGCCAGCGGGTCGACATCATCTTCGCGGGTGTACTCCTCGCCTCACTTCTCGGCCTCGGGCTGTTCGGGTTCATCAATCTCGCCGCGTGGCGCACTCTGCGGTCGTGGCACGTTTCCGAATCGAGACACTGACATGAATGCGATCCGGGTCATCGGAATGGCGTTCGTCGCCGTTTTCCTCTTGGTGCTCGCGGGATGCGGCGGCGATGCGCCCGCTCCATCCGGCGCGCGAAAGCTCACGCTCCAACTCAATTGGAAAGCGGAACCCGAGTTCGGTCCTTTCTACGCGGCGGACGTCAACGGAACGTTCCGCGCCGAAGGCCTCGAGGTCGAACTCCGACAAGGAGGCTCCGGCGCTCCGACGTCGGACTTGGTGGCAACGAAGCAGGTGCCCTTCGCCGTCGTCTCCGCCGACCAGATCGTCGTCGCCCGGTCGATGGGCAAGAAGATCGTCGGGATCTTCGCCGTTTATCAGAAAGACCCGATGTGCATCATCACGCACAAAGCGCGTGGACTCGGGTCGCTCGAAGCCGTCGTGAAGGCGCCCGGCACGTTGGCCATCGAACGCGGCATGCCGTTCGCGACGTGGATCGAAAAGACGATCGGCTTCGGGCCCGCGAAAATCGTTCCGTCACCTTATGGAGATCTGAAGTACCTCCAAGCGGATCCGACCTACGCCTTCCAAGGTTTCGCGACGTCCGAACCGATCGCCGCCCGCAAACTCGGACTCGACGTCGACGTCTTCCTCGTCGCCGATGCCGGGTTCGATAGTTATCAAACCGTGCTCGCCGTTCACGAAGACATGCTGAAGAACGATCCCGACCTCGTGAAGCGCATGACGCGTGCGGTTTCGAAGGGTTGGGAGGATTACATGAAGAATCCCGAGCCCGTGAACATCGTGATGGGACGGATGAACCCGACGATGGACGCGGCGACGTTCGCCGCGGTGACCCAGGCACAGATCCCCCACGTGATCAGCGACGGAACGCGCACGCGCGGTCCGGGAACGATGTCGCTCGAGCGTTGGACGCAATTGACGGATCAGATGCTGAAGTCGGGCGTGATCCGAACTTCCGTCGATCCCGCCTCCTGTTTCCGAGATCCCGTCGAGATCCTCAAGGGGTCGTAGGACGCCGCAAGCCTCTCTCCGTCGTAGGATAGGGGTACCATGCGCACGCTGCTTCTGATCGCCGTCGTCGCCCTCCAAATATCCGCACAGTCGACCGCCGTCGTGGTCGACGGACGTGTCGAGCTTCTCTCGATGGTGGCTCGCCTCGCGGGTTTCCCCGAATACAACGAACCCGCCGCGGCGTCCCTCTACACGGCCGAAGCGGATCGCTACTTCGCGGCCCATCGCGAGCACCCTGCCGTGAAGGCGCTGAAGGAACTCCGCTCGGCGCACGGCGTATCGTTCGACGCCGTTCCGTCGCTCGCGCTTCACTTGACCGAAGTTCCCGAACTCGAGGAACGACTCCCCTTCGAGAAGTCTCCGGAACGCCTCGATACACGCTGGAAGCTCGAACCGACCCGCGCATTTCTGAAAGAGCTGCGCGCGTTCGCCACCGTCTCGAAGGCCGACGTATGGATCAAGGGCAGCGAAGGGACGTGGAAATCCGCACGCGAACGCCTCGCGGCGAAACTCGGCAAGTCGACCTATCCCGCATGGATGGCGCGGTTCTTCGGCGAGGATCAACCGAAGAGCATCGCGGTCGTCGCCGGACTCTTCTGCGGTCCGCGCAACTACGGCGGCGGCGTTCGTCTCGGCGAATCGGTGGAAGAATTCCGCCCGGTGCTCGGTTGCACCACTTTCGACGCGGCGGGCCTCCCCACCTTCGAGCAGGTCAACGACGAACTCTTCGCCCACGAGTTGGCCCACTCGTACGCCAATCGCATCGTGGACGTCTTCGGATTCGATCTCGATCTCGTCGGCGCTTCACTTCTCGGCCTCAACCCGGACGCCATGAGGAAACAGGCGTACACCACCCCGCGCATCCTGATGTACGAAACGCTGGTGCGCTCGGTGGTCATCCAAGGCGTGAAAGAGCTGAGCAGCCCGGAAGCCGCGGGGCTCGTCGCGGTTCGGGATTTCGAGCTCGGCTTCACGTGGGTTCCGGACGCCGCGAAAGCGTTGAACGACTACGTCGCGAACAAGTCCCAGTACGCGACGCTGCGCGACTACATGCCGAACTGGACCGCGGCTCTCGAGCACACCGCGAAGACGCAAATCGCGGCGATGACGAAGCGTCCGCAACTCGTGTCGACCACGCCGCACGACGGCGATGCGGCCGTCGATCCGGAGACGAAGTTCCTCGTCCTCGAGTTCGATCGCCCGATGATGGACGGCAGTTGGTCGATCACCGGAAACAAGGACGACGTCCCCGAGATCACCGGAAAGCCGCAGTACGACGCGGCGAGAAAAGTGCTGACGATTCCGGTCAAGCTTCGCGCCGGTCGTTCCTATCGGATCGGCCTGAACAGCCCGACGCACTCGGGCTTCAAATCGGAGTCGGGCGAAACGTTGGTTCCGCGAACACTGCTCTTCGCCACGCGCATCTGAGACGAGTTCCGAAGCGCGGCGGAAGGAACGGCGCTACGGCGAGGCGAACAACGGACGCAGCAGCGCGAGGAGGTCCTTCGCGCTGAACGGTTTTTGCAGCCACACGACGTCGTCGGGGAGCCCTTGGGCTTTGCGATCGCCGACGAAGCCGGACGCGACGACGATTTTCATCTTGGGTGCAAGGTGACGAGCTTCGGCGACGACTCCCGCTCCGCCCGTTCCCTGCATCACGAGGTCCGTCAGAAGGAGATCGAACTTGCCCTTGGTCTTCAAGATCGCGATGCCCTCGTCGCCGTCGGACGCGGTGACGACGATGTATCCGTTCTGCTCGAGCGCCCGGACCAGCAAGGCGCGGATCGCCTCGTCGTCTTCGACGATCAGCACGCGGGGGCGCTGACGGGGCGAAGATGCCGCGGCGCGCTCTCCGGGCGGCGTCGAGACCGGCGCCGTGGCCCGCGGCCAGAACACGGACATCGTGGTTCCCGCGCCCTCCTTCGATTGGACTTCGATCGCGCCGTCCGACGCTTTCACGATGCCGTAGACGGTCGAGAGGCCGAGACCCGTACCTTGTCCGACGGGCTTGGTGGTGAAGAACGGCTCGAAGAGGTGCGATTGCGTTTCGGCGCTCATCCCGACGCCTTCGTCCACCACGTCCATCACGATGAACGCGCCCGCGACGACATGGAGCCGCTCCGCCGTCGCCACATCGACGTCGACTTCGCGCAGTCGGATGATCAGACGCCCCCCACTCGGCATCGCATCGCGCGCGTTCACGACGAGGTTCATCACGACCTGCGTGACGCGGGACTGGTCGGCGACGACCCATGCCGGATGCGACGGTAGTTCAAGGCCGAGATGGACGGAAGTGCCCACCAAACGTCGCAGCAAGCCCTCCATCGTTCTGATGGTTTCGCATAGATCGAGGCGCGTCATGTGGGCCACTTGCTTGCGGCTGAAAGACAACAACTGCGACGTCAGCCCCTTCGCCCGATCCAAGGCCGTTTCGATCTGATCGACACTTTCGCGTCCCGGTGTCCCCGGAGGATGCAGTTCGGCCAACGTCTCCGTAGCGCCGTACATGACGGTCATCAGGTTGTTGAAGTCGTGAGCGACGCCGCCCGCGAGGCGTCCGACGACCTCCATCTTCTGCGCCTGTTTGAGTCCCGCTTGGCTCTGCTCGAGCGCCTCCAAGGCGGCCTGTGTCCGCAGGCGCTCGGATTCGAGATGCCACGTCATCATCCCGAGTCCGATCATGACTTGCAGGAGGAGATCGACGAAGCCGAGGTAGTACCCGTAGAGGACCACCGAGTTGGTCTCGGTTTGGTGCAACGTGATCACCCCCGGGTGCACCTGTTGGACGCCGTAGGCGATACATCCCCAGCCGAGCACGATGCGCCCGAGAGAGGTTCCGCTCTTCGTGGGCCTGAACACCATGACCGCCGACGTCACGAAGGCCACGCAAGCGACGACACCCCGCGCTCCGAGGCGGAACAACAAGCGATGGGACGACCAAGTCGACGCCACGCCGATCGCGACGCCGACTAGAATCACGACGAGCAGCCATCGATGACGGACGTTGCGCGGGGCTTCGACGCCTCGCGACTGCTCGTAGGTTCCGAGGAACAGGAAGAGCGGTTGGAGCAAACCGGCCGTCATCGAGAGACTCGATACGACGATGCGGCGCCAATCGTCCGCGGGGTACCTGAGCAGACCGACTCCGGTGAGGGACCCCATCGCGGTCAGCAGGTAGACGAAGAGCATCACCCACGACCACGCCCACCAACGCAGGTAGGTCTTTTGGTGCTTCCGCGCGAAATCCGCGAGCACGAACGTGACCATCAAGCACACGGCGGCCTGCAGTCCGTAGGACAGCAGGACTTCACCGATAAGTGTCAGGTCGGTACGTTGCAAAGCGGGAAAAGTCTAACTTGCCGAACAAATAGAAACGGATAAATCCGCACGTCCCGCAAAAAATATCCGGAGGCCGAGAGGGGTTCCTCTCACGAGCCTCCGGATGTCATTCGCCGCAACTCTTCGACCAGTGATGTTTTACGGCTTCAAGAACGAATCGAACCAGGGCTTCTGGCGCTTCAAAGCCTCCATGTACGTCCCGCGATGGTTCGTCTGCCCGGTGGAGACGGCTTCCACGGTCTCGGCGCCGAACGCTCGGTTGAAGTGGGCGCCGAGCCGAGCGAGATCGGGGCGGACGATCTCATCGAGCTCCCCGTAGTAGGTCCGCGTCGGGGTGCGGATCGGAAGACGGAACGTGTGATTCTGAGTCAGAAGACGCACGTAGGGGGATCCCGCGAACGCAATCGGATCGAGCCATTCCTTGCGCAACAGCGCATCGAGTTCGGTCGGCATCTTCGAGATATCGACCGGCTCCTTCATGTAGAAGCGCTTCACGACGTCGTAGACCTCGGGGCGGAAGAGCGCCGCAGCCATCCCGTCGACACGGTAGTAGTGCTCGTAGGCGAACGCCGAAAGGACCACCATGGTCGTCTTCCACGGGGCGTCCTCCGGCCTCGGGTGGAACATGATCGCGGTGAGACCGGCGTAGAAGTCGGACGGGGCGCAAGCGGTCGCCGCCGCCGTCACCGGAATACGGAGAGCTTCGAACTTCTCGAGCAACGCCGCCGTCACCCACCCTCCCTGGGACCAGCCGCTGAGGAAGAACTCCTTCGGAGTCACGTTCATCGTCTTCAGGACGGAAAGGGCCGCGAGATACATGTCGAGACACGCTTGCTGCTGACTTTCTTTGACGATGTATCCGTCTTTCTCGGGAGAACTGCCGAGTCCGAAATAGTCGGCTCCGATCACGATGTAGCCCTGCGCGGCGAACCGGGCGAGGGCGAGGCGGGTCTCCATCGAATCGTCGGGAACGGAGGGTACCTCCGTACGCCCGTAGACGGTGCCGTGTTGGTAGGAGACCATCGGCATCGCCGCGGTCCCGGTCTCCGGAATCGCCACCAGCCCGGATGCCATCGTCGGATGATTGCCGCGTTCGGGAACCACCGAGGGGTAGACGACCCGATAGAGCTTCACGGCGTACTTCGCCTTTTCGAACGCGACATCCGTCTTCGTGAACGCGGCAAGTTCCTTGCCCGTAATCGCATCGAGGCGCGCGGTGTCCCACCTCGCGATCGGTTCGTAGGTGATCCCTCCGGGAACTCCCGTCGGTCCCGGGCCCTGACCGAAGACGACGAAGGTAATGATGAAAACGCACACGACCGAGAGCGAATTGCCGCGAATCATGCGACGAAGTTATCACGCCGAATCCGTATGACACGGATCGAACCCTCGATGACGCGAGTTCGACGTGCATCCGACGATGCGTCCCTTCAGGATGTCGGTGTGACCCCCCTCATCCTCCATGTCCCCCATGCGGGCACCCTGATTCCACCGGACGTCCATCGAACCTTCGAGTTGTCCCCGGCCGAACTCCGGGAAGATCTCGAACTCATGACGGACTGGTACACCGATGATCTCTTCAGCGAAGGAGTCGACCCGGAGTCGATCGTGGCGACGCCCTTCTCGCGCCTCGTGGTGGACGTCGAACGCTTCTCCGACGACGCCCATGAACGGTGCGCCGTTTTCGGAATGGGTGCGACCTACGTGCGATCGACGCGCGGAAAGCCGCTCAGAACTTTGAGCGAGACCGAACGCGAAGGGCTCCTCGACCGCTTCTACTGGCCCCACCATCGGAAACTCGACGAACTCGTGACGAGCGTCCTTGCGAAGAGGAATCGCTGCCTCGTCCTCGACGCTCATTCGTTCCCGAGTCGAGCGCTGCCGATTCAGCCGCACATCCGCGACCTACCGGAGATCTGCATCGGCACGGACGCCTTCCACACCCCACCGGAACTGACCCGATTCGCGTCGTCGTGGTTCCACGCGAAAGGGTACAAAGTGGCCGTCGATTTTCCGTTCAGCGGCGCCTTGGTGCCCAATTCCACGTATCGACGCGACCGACGCGTCTTGGCGCTGATGGTGGAACTCCGACGCGACCTCTATATGGATGGAACGACGCTGACGCCGAATCCTCGCTACGAGGAACTCCGCACCACGCTGCGCGACTTCCGCAACGCGCTGTCCGGTTTCTGCGAGGAGTTTCAGTAGTCTCCCCGAGAAACACTGCGGACGTCGGGTACCACCCGAACGCCGAATACACCTATCGCCCAAGGAGCCGCCGAACCTCTCTTCGGAGCGAAGGTCGGCGACATGAAGCCGCTCGCCGAGGCGCTCAAGGGACGACGAGCCTTACCCCTCGCGAAGATCGAATCGATGGACCGCATCGAAAAAATGCAACAGGATGAAGCGCGAATCCCCGACACGGTCGTACCCTTCGCACGTCATGCCCATTCCCGACGAGATCGCCTCCTACAACGCCGCCCTCTCTCCGACCCACAGGAAGATCGGTGCGACGCTCGCGAAAGCGATCGACGCCGCGTTGCCGTCGGCGGAGAGCAAGATCTGGCATCGCCACCCCGTTTGGTTTCTCGACGACAATCCCATCGTCGGGTACTCGAAGTTGAAGGACGGAATCCGACTCATGTTCTGGAGCGGTCAGTCGTTCGACGAACCGGGACTTCCCGCCGATCCCCCCGCCACCAAGTTCAAGAGCGCCGCCGTGCGTTACACGTCCGTCGACGAGATCGACATCTCGACGCTCGCACGTTGGCTCAAGAAATCCGCGACGATCCAGTGGGACTACAAGAACCTCGTGAAGCGCAAAGGGCGACTGGAACGACTGAAGTAGGACGCCCGTGCGGACCGAGCGCCGTCAATCGATGTCGGTGGAACGGTCGATGAGGGTGACGGGCGGACGTCCGTAGGATGCGACCCGGCCGAACAGGACCTTCAACAGCGCACGTTGATGGACCGGGCGGAATCCGTAAGCCGTCACGCACGTGGTCGACGACGGAAGAACTTCGAAATCGAAGGGATTGCGCAGAGCGACGACGACGACGCCGGGGTGCGCGGTCGCCACGCGTCGGGCGAATCGTCGATGCGCGGCGTCGAAACGCGCGAGCGTCGTTCCAAGCACCACACGACGGTACGGCGCCGCCGCGGCGGCGACCGCTTCCGCGACCGACATATCGGGATTCGGGGGAAGCTGGAACACCTTTGAACCGGCGGGCAGGCCCGAGAGCAACGTATCGAGCGTTTCGCCGCGGAGCGGATCCTCCGCCATCGTTTCACCACGCAACGCCGGAACCACCGCGAGCACCGGCTCGTCCGTTGCAAGCGGCAAGAGTTTCGAAGGATCGCGCGCGACGGTGACGGCGCGCCCGGCGATGGCGTCGGCCAACGCTTCCGCCGCACCGTCGTCGAGCGGGACGCAGGCGGCGGGTCGACGAAGCGCGGCCAGTCGGCGCTCGCTCGCCGAGGGATCCGCGATCCAGTCGGCGCCGGATGCGAGCCCTTCGGCCAAGATGTCGCGCGCGCGCCTTTGGCGATCCGCATCGAGGCAGATGCACAAGGCGTCGTGTCCGGAGCGCACCGCTCCGCGAATCACGTCGTCGAACCCGAAGCGGGCGGTCATGGCCCCCATCTCGAGGTCGTCGGTGACGACGACCCCGTCGAATCCGCAACGCGCTCGCAACAGATCGCCGATGATCCGCTTCGAAAAGGTCGCCGGAAATTCCGCGTCGAGTTCGGGGAACACGACGTGCGTCGTCATGACGCATCGAGCCCCCGCCTTCATGCCCGCGAGAAAAGGCGCCAACGCCTCCTCCAAGTCCGCCTGAACGACGGTCGGAAGATCATGATGCGTATCGAGCGACGCGCGGCCGAGCCCGGGGAAATGCTTCAACGTCGCGTGCACCCCTCCCGCGACCAACCCACGCGACAGCGCGGCGACGAGCGGTGCCACGAGCGGCGCCCAAGCTCCGAAAGCGCGTGTTCCAAGCCCGGGGTTTCCTCCGTCGCAGGCGAGATCGCAGACCGGTGCGAGGTTGACGTCGACACCGAGGTCGGCGAGCGCCGCCCCGCTATGCCGACCTTGGTCGAGCGCGAGATGCTCCGCCATGGAAACCTCGCGAACGCCCGTCGCACCGAGGGCCATGTTGCCCGGGAACACCGGGATTTCCCTGTCGAACCGATTCACGAGCCCGTGTTCTTGATCGGCACTGACGACGAGGTCGTCTCCGCACACGTCGCGCAACTCGCGAATCAACGCGCGTACCTCGGCACGCCCGCCGACGTTGCGACGGAACAGGACGACGCCGCCGGGACGAATGTCTTCAAGATGGGCGCGCGTGTCGGCGTCGAGTCGGGTGCCCGGAATACCGATCCACAGTCGACGTCCGGCGCGTTGCAGATGATCCATCTCGTGAGTCCCGGGTTCCTTGCATGCGCCCGCATCGGGCGCCGACGCCCCATGGTGACGCAATCGGAGCGCGTCGTCGACCCGAGAAAGCCCGTTCGTCGTTCGGAGTTTCTCGCCCCTCGGCGGGAAGCCCCCCCCGACGGCCGATTCGACTGGTAGGCTATCGGTGGAAGTCGAGCGGCGGCATCGCCGCGGCTTCCCTCTCGCCGCCATGAAGCACCGCCCCCTCGCCGTCTGCATCCTGTCGGTCTTGGCCGCAGTTCCCCTCGCCGCTCAATCGGCCACGTCGCCGCTCGTCCGTTTCGTCGTCGGAACCACCTGGAGTTCCGGCTACGGTGCCGAGATCACGCTGACGAACCGGGGAACGACCC
>CAIWVZ010000115.1 GCA_903916245.1 uncultured Planctomycetota bacterium
GAGGCCGTACTTCTCCATTTTCCTCTGAAGGGCAAACCGCGTGATGCCGAGTCGGTCCGCCGCGCGGGACTTGTTCCCGCGGGCCTCCGCCATCGCACGTCGGATTTCCCGAATCTCGATGCCCGCGACGAGGCCGACGAGGTCGATCGCCCCCTCCTCGGCCTCCGGACGATCTCGCACCGCATCCGACAGGTCGCTCGGGGCGATCCGTCCCTCGACCGTCGCGGCGAGCCGACGGATTTCGTTTTCGAGTTCCCGCACGTTGCCCCGCCATGGCGCCTCGCGCAACAGGGCAAGCGCCGCGTCGTCCACACGAAGAAGGGGCTTCCCCCACTTCACGAGGAAATGGTGCACGAGTTCGGGAACATCGTCTCGTCGATCGCGCAGCGGCGGCACGTCCAACGTCAAGACGCGCAGCCGATACCAGAGATCTTCGCGGAATGCGCCGTCGGCGACGAGACGCGAGAGATCCACGTTCGTGGCGGCGATCACGCGCACGTCGACCTTTCGGGACTTCGACGCCCCGACGGGCCGAATCTCCCCCGACTCGAGGGCGCGAAGAAGGCGCGCCTGCAGCGCCGGCGACATCGCCTCGACTTCATCGAGAAACAGCGTCCCTCCCGAAGCGGCTTCGATCAAACCGGTGCGTGCACGATCGGCGCCGGTGAACGCGCCGCGCACATGGCCGAAGAGTTCCGATTCGATGAGCGATTCGGGCAACGTCGCCACGTTGACGGGAACCCAAGGTCCCGACGCTCGGGGACCGCCCGCTCGAATGAGGCGGGCGACGACGTCTTTGCCCACGCCGGATTCGCCGGTGACGAGGACGGGATGATCGGAGGCGGCGATTTTCGCGATGCGTTCGCGCACGGTTTCGATCGCCCGGGAAGTTCCGACGAGAACGGGAGGCGCCTCGCGTTCGGCCCCGTTGGAAGCGGAATCCCCGGCGGCGGTGCGACCGCGGCGACCTCGATCGATCACGACACCGGCCTGATGCGCCAAGACCTCGAGGACGACGAGATCGTCCGACGAAAAACGACCCGCACCACCGCGGTGATCGAGGTAAAGGACCCCGAGTACGCTTCCCGGCACACGGATGGGCACCGCGACGACGGATCGAAGTTTCAGCGCTTCGACGCTCGCGGACGAGGAAAACGCCCCGTCGGCCCCGGCGTCGACCAAAAGCAGCGCCTCGCCGCGTAGCCCCGCGCGGACCGCGATGCTCCACGACACGTCGAATTCCGGACCACGTCGGTCGTCTTCGGCGAGATTGCGGGCGGCGCGAACTTCCATGCCGGCTTTCGTCATCGCGATGACGAACCCCCGCTCCGCCGAGACGAGCCGGACGGCCGCGTCAACCACGTCCGCGAGAAACGCGTCTTCGTCGCCGAATGCCGTGAGACGTCGCATCAGTCTCGCCACCTCGTCGAGACGCGCCACCGCGGACGCGTCTTCGGCGGCGATATCGGCGACATCCGTCAACGAACAATCGACGACCACGTCGCCGAACGACAGCCGCATCCCGTCGACGAGATCGACCGACGCCGAACGAATCCCGTCGACCCGAATTCCGTTCGCGCTCTCCTCGTCGTGAACGCGCCAACCGCCCGCCGCGCGTTCAAGACGCGCATGCAGACGACTCACGGAGGGATCCGCCAGGACCCACGCGCAGGCGACCGAGCGCCCGATGGTCCAAGGCCCCGCGCCTTCCGGACGGAATTCCCCGGCCGTCGAAGACACGCGCATCACGAGGCGGGGACGTCGATCCATCGGAAGAAGACTCTCGTTGCGGGGACTCGGCCGGGGACTTCCCCATTCTACGCCGTAGGCCCCCCGATTCGATGAGCGGCTCCGCCGGGCCCGCGCGACGTCAGACGGAAGCGCTCCCGGTCTCTTCGGCGGGACGGGTTTTCCAACGACGATGGGTCCAAAGCCACGCGCCGGGATGTTCACGGACGCGCATTTCGATGGCATCGGCGACGTCTTGGAGGATGCGATGCACCTCGGTGTCGTAGGGCGCCGAACGATCCGGCACGATCGGTGTGCCGGTATCGAATCCGAACCGACCGTCCGGCATTCGGTGACAGAACACCGGGATGACGGGACGGTCGTACTTCAGCGCAAGAACGGCAATCGTGCGTGCGGTCGCCGCCTTGACGCCGAAAAAGTCGATGAAGGCCGCGCCGCGACCTCGGTGATTCAGATCCGCGAGAACGGCGACCTGCCGTCGCTCTTCCACGGCGGCGACGAGATCCGCCAGTCCGCCGCGACTCGCGGCCAGTTGCGCGCCGAACTGCGTGCGCTTGCGCGCCACCCATTCCTGCAGCCGTGGATTGTCGAGCGGGCGCACCAACGTCGTGACGTCGAAGCCCAAAAGCGGTCCGGCCGAGCCGAGGACCTCCCACGCTCCGAAGTGGGCGGCGGCCCAGATGCAGGGCGCCCCGTCGAATCGTGCTTCGATCTCCTTAGGAGTCGGTCCCCGGAACTGGACGAGCGTGGCGCGCACCGCATCCGGATCGGCGGGCATGAGAAACAGTTCCAAAAACGACTGCACCAGATTGGCCACCGACGCGGGTCCGACGACGTCCGCACGCGGGGCGTCCGACGCGCCGCGATACGCGAGGCGCAGATTGTCCCGGACGACGCGGCGACGACCTCCGAGAAACCACCACCCGACGCGGCC
>CAIWVZ010000116.1 GCA_903916245.1 uncultured Planctomycetota bacterium
CCAACCCTTCGAATCGTCGCATCGACCACCGAGGATCACTTCGCAGTCGTTCGACGCGCGCGCGGCGTCGATGTAGCCCGTGATGCGGCGGAACGACTTCTCGTCGATCACGGCGTTGACGAAGTTGGAGAAGTCTTCGGTGCCTCCCATCTTCATCTCGGACATCATCGCCGCGATTTCTTCGCGCACCTTCGGCCACAGCGACGCGGGGATGAACGCGCGACTCGCCGCCGAGCACTTCTGCCCTTGATATTCGAAGGCTCCGCGCACCAGCGCGACCGAAAGCGCGCGGACGTCGGCGGACGGGTGAGCGAAGACGAAGTCCTTGCCGCCCGTCTCCCCGACGATCCTTGGATAGCTGCGGTAGTTCGAAAGGTTGTTGCCGATGGACGCCCACAGGTGATTGAAGGTTGCCGTCGATCCGGTGAAATGAAGCCCGGCGAAATCGCGATGCGCCACCGCGGGGCCGCCGACTTCGGGGCCGGGGCCCATCACCATGTTGATCACGCCGTCGGGGAGCCCTGCCTCGCGGAACAACGCGAGCGTGTAGTGGGCGGCGAGCGCCGCGGTGGAAGCAGGCTTCCACACGACGGTGTTGCCCATGAGGGCGGGTGCGGCGGGGAGATTGCCGCCGATGGCGGTGAAGTTGAACGGCGAAATGGCGAGCACGAAGCCTTCGAGCGGGCGGTACTCCAAGCGGTTCCACATGCCGGGTCCGGACAACGGCTGCTCGGCGTAGATCTGCGACGCGAAGAGCACGTTGAAACGGAGGAAGTCGGCGAGTTCGCACGCCGCGTCGATTTCGGCTTGGAAGGCGTTCTTGCTCTGCCCGAGCATGGTGGCCGCATTCAGCGTCGCGCGCCATGGACCCGCGAGGAGATCCGCCGCCTTGAGGAACACGGCGGCGCGGTCCTCGAACGCCATCTCGCTCCAAGCGTTCCACGCGGAGCCCGCCGCGGCAATGGCCGCGCGCGTCGTGGATTCGTCGCCTTCGTGGAAGTGGCCGAGCACATGCCGATGGTCGTGCGGCTTCGTGACCTTGCCCGTGCGTCCGGTGCGGACTTCCTTGCCGCCGATCACCATGGGGATGTCGACGACTTCGTTCGACATCGACGCGACGCGCGCTTCGAGCGTCGCACGCTCCTTCGTGCCGGGGGCGTAGGAGTTGATGGGTTCGTTCACCGGGGTCGGAATCACGAAATGCGCGTTGGCCATGTGGGAACTCTATCAGCGCGCGCGACGGTTCGACTAGGATGCCCGCATGCGCGGTTTCCTACTTATGGTGTCGGCGGCGCTGCTCGTTTCGGCGACGTCGGCGGTCGCCCACGACGATCCACCGACACGGCGCGGACCTCCCCTTTGCGGTATCGACGTGTGGGCGCGCGACGGCGTGCCCGCCGCTCTGAGGGGGAAAAGGTTCGGACTCGTCACGAACGTGACGGGACGGACGTTCGACGGCAAGGCGACGGTGGACGTTCTCCGCGGAATGCCCGACGTCAAACTGGTCGCACTCTTCGGCCCGGAGCACGGCATCCGATCGGACGTCGACGCGCACGTGCCGGACGCGGTGGATCCGCCGACCGGACTTCCGGTGTGGTCGCTCTACGGGAAACGCCGCAAGCCCGACCCCGATCACCTGAAGGACGTGGACGTCCTCGTCTACGACATTCAGGATATCGGTACGCGGTTCTACACGTACATCTCGACGATGGGACTTTGCATGGAGGCGGCGGCCGCGGCGAAGATCCCCTTCGTCGTCCTCGATCGCCCGAATCCCATCGCCCCCGCGGGTGTCGGCGGGCCGTTGCGCGATGCCGACAAGGAGTCGTTCACCGCGTGGCACACGCTTCCCGTGATGCACGGGATGACCGTCGGCGAACTCGCCACGATGTTCAACGCCGAACGCGGCATGAAGGTCGACCTCACCGTCGTGCGCTGCGAGCGGTGGAACCC
>CAIWVZ010000117.1 GCA_903916245.1 uncultured Planctomycetota bacterium
AACTCGCCGTCGTCATCGGCGCGACCGCCTGGAAGTTGGGCCCCGGGGACGCGCATCGCCACATCGGCGGATACACCATCTGCAACGATTTGACGATGCGTGCGGTCCAGAAGGTCGCGAAGGAGAACGGTTGGCCGTGGTTGCGCGCGAAGAACTTTCCCGGCTCGTGCCCCCTCGGGCCGCGGGTGACCCCCGCCGACTTGGTGAAGGATCCGGACTCCTTGACGATCACCTGCCGCGTGAACGGGGAACTCCGACAAGAGTCGAAGACGTCCGACCTCACGTGGAAGGTCGGCGAACTGATCGAATGGCTGTCGCATCGGTGGGTGCTTTATCCCGGCGACGTCGTATCGACCGGAACACCCGCGGGCGTCGGCACGCTGCGCGCGGGCGACGAGTGTCGCATCTCCATTCGCGGTTCGGACGTCGACCTCGGAACTTTGACGACCCGCTTCCAATGATGCGCCTTTCGGTCGCCATCCTGGTGCTCGTCGCCAGCTCCGTCGCTCAGGATCCGCTTGCGCGATTCACCGCCGCACGCACGGCGGGGGACATTCCCGCGATGCGTCGCGAAGCCGACGCGGCGGTCGCGGTCGCCCCCGCGAGCGCCGACGCCCGTCGTGCACTCGCGACGGCGATCGAAGCGCAAGCGGCGGGAGACATCGCGCGCGGGCGCACGACGTTCGTCGGCGTGCTCTTTCTCGACGCGATGGACGCTTGGTCGACCGCGGCAAGCCTCGCGACGAATGCCGCCGATGCGCGGGCGGATCTCTTGGCGGCGGGCGGTGCGGCCCTCCGAGCGGGAGACGGAAGAAAGGGACTCGCCGCAACGCGGGCCCTCGAGGGCGACGCGAGCCCCGAAGCAGGAATCGTCCGAGCTCGTCTTCATCTGTTGGTCGGAGATGGTGCCGCCGCCAGGGATCGGCTTTCCGCTCTCGTCGACGACGCACGGGCGCTCGGCCCCCTCGCGGAAGCGGCGATCCTCCTCGGCGATCGAACCCTCGCCGCCGCCGCGGCCGTCGCCGCCTGTCGAACATCCGACGGCTTGGTCGTCGACGCGGTTTTCGCTCCGCTCGCCCGTGCGTGGCGCGACGGCGGCGACCCGCGTTGGGCGGATTTCCTCCGCGGTCTCGAGGCTCGAGTCGGCGCCTCGCCGTTCTTGCGTTGGTATCTCGCCGATGCCGACTATCGAGCCTCCAAGTGGTCGGGAGCGCTCGCGGGTTTCAAGGCGTACGCCGACGCCTATCCGAACGATCCGCTCGGGTGGCAGTGTCTCGCTCTCGTCTACCCGAAGACGGGTCGATTCGAGGCTGCGGAGGAGGCGCTCGAGCGCGCATTGGAACTCGGCATCGACGCGGAGCGCGCCGCCGACGCGCTTCGCCGCCTTACGGCGGCGGCCTACGCCGCGAAAGATTACGCGCGCGCCGCCCGTCACCAGGAAACGCTCGTCGCGTGGTTCGACGACCCGTCCGATCGGCTCGACCTCGGCGTCATCAAGTTGGATATGCGGGACGTCGAGGGCGCGACGGCGGCGTACCTGATGGTCGCGGAGGGGGCGGCGGTTTCACGCGCTCTCCAAGGGAAGGCTTGGAATTACTTGGCTCTCCTGAAGGACGGTCGAGGTGACGTCCGCGGCTTCTACGAGGCCGTCGGCCGCGCGATCGCCGTGTCGGACGACGTGGACGCCCGCGAAAACCTCGCATGTCGATTGATCGACGACGGTCGGGAAACGGAAGCGGTCCCACTTCTCGAACGTCTCGTAGCCGAGGATCCGACCCGAATTCGCTCGATTTACCACCTGGCACGGGCCCGGCACGCCTCCATGGTCCTGCCGCGAAAGCGTTGACCGTTTTCTGCCCGAAACCGTACCATCGTAGGGAGCCCCGAGCGGGCGGTATACCCATGAACCCAACACGCGTTCTGGCTTCGATGATCGTGGCCGTCCTCTTCGTCGCGTCGGTGACGGCCCAAACTCCGACGTTCCCGGAAGCGGACGTCAAGAAGTTGGCCCAACTCGTCGGCGACATGTACGCCAAACCCGCGAAGCCCGACCCCAAGGTCGAAAAGAAACGGGAACAGGCGAAGGCCGACTTCGCGAAGGAAGTCGATCGCATCTCGAAGGGGCTCGGCGGTACGCATATCCTCAAGTGCGACGCGTCGTGGGCCGCCGTGTTCTCGGAAGCGCGCGAGTTGGCGAAGGCCCCGTCGGGACTCGGTCGTGCGACGGAGTTTTCCGTCAAACGTCAATTGAAGGACGGCGTCATCGAGTTCAAGTCGGGACTCCTGCTTCCGAACGGCTACGACCCGAAGAAGCGCTACCCGCTGATCGTCGCCCTCCACGACGAGGGGGCGGAGGGTCGCGAGATGACCGGCCTTCGGTACATCGAAGAGGTGTGGATGAAACTCCCCAAGGAGAAACGCGATGCGTTCATCATCCTCGCCCCGACGCACGGCCCGAAGGCGGGCGGCAAAGAGTTCCGCATCGAAAAGGGCGATCAAAACAGCCTTCTGAACGTCTTGCTGCCCTGGTCGGACGTCGTCACGAAGTACTCCATCGACCTCGACCACATGTACTTGGACGGATGCGGCTCGGGCGGCGAAATGGCGGCGTTGCTTTCGGCATTCCGGCCCTACAACTGGGCCGCCGTCGCTCTTCGTGAAGCGCTTCCGCGCAACGTGCAGTTGTGTCCCAACTGGTCGTCGCTTCCGGTCGCCGTTCACCATCGCGAAGCCGGACCCGTCGAGCGACGAAAGGACAACGTCGACGCGATGAAGGTCCACAAGGACGCGGGCGTGCCTATCGAATTCGTTTCGTATCCGGCCCTCGACGCGGCGCGGGCGAAGCAGGCCCGCGGCTCTCAGGAAAACGATCCGATCGCGGAAGCGACCCTCGCGATCGCCGATTGGTTCACGTCGAAGACCCGCGCGGCGGCTCCCGAGTCGGTGACTTACTTCACGAATCGTCGCGGTCAACGCCGTGCCTATTGGGTCGAGCTCATCGACTACGAGATCGAACCGACGATGTCGTCGGTCAAGGCGAAGGTGGATCGTGCGAACAACGCCGTCGACATCACCTGCGAAAACGTGAACGAGATGAAGATCACGCTTTCCGATCGCATGTTGGATCTCGACAAGCCGGTGAAGGTGACGGTCAACGGAAAGCCGATCGTCGACAAGACGGTCGAACGCTCGCTCGAGTATTTCCTCAAGTACTACGAAGGCAATTCCTTCGATCCGGGCGTCGTCCCGAGCGCCGAGATCATGATCAAGGTGCCGGCGGCGGAGGAGCCCAAGAGTGGATCGACCCTCGACAGGGGCTGATCGGCCCGGTTTCGGCGGGATACCGACGCTTCTCGCGGCCGGGCTCGCCGGCGCGTCGACGATGATCGCGGAACTTTCCGCGACGCGGCTTCTCGCACCGTGGTTCGGTGCGTCCATCCACGCGTGGACCCACGTCATCGCAACGGTCCTCGGAGCGATGGCGATCGGTTACGCGATCGGATCTCGTCTCGCGGCGGAGGCTTCGCACCGCGTCGTCGTGCGTGCATGGCTGACGGGCGCGGTTTTACTCGGTGTGGCACCGTTCGCGGCCCCGCATCTCGCGCCGGTCCTGGTGCCGCCGCCCGAATCGCAGACCCCGTTGACGATCGCGAGCGACGCCGCGTGGGGCAGTTTCGTCACGACGCTCCTCTTGTTCGCTCCGGCGTTGTTGATGCTCGGGATCTCGACTCCGATTTTGATGCGGCTCCATGCGGGTGAACACGGGGGAGAGGGAGCCGCGGGAAGGATTCTCGCCGCGTCCACGATCGGAAGTCTCGTCGGGACCTATCTGCCGGCCTTCGTTCTTCTCGAACATGTGGGAAGTCGTGGATCGATCCTCGTCGCGGCCGCCGGGTGCGTCGTCGCGGCGGGGTTGGTCTCCTATTCCGCGTCCCGTTCCGTGGGCACCCTCGTCGTCGGGCTCGCACTGCTTTTTTCATGTCCCGAAGTCCCGTGGCCGACGCTCGTCCCTTCCGAAGGCACGCAAACGCTCGTCGCCGAGCACGAAAGCGCCTATCAGTACGTTCGGGTCGCGACGACTCCGATCGGCGACGACGTCGCGACGCACCTTTCTCTCGATGAAGGACGCGGAGAGTTCCATTCGCGCAAGTTGGAAAAGCAACCGACGACCGGCGCCTACTACGACCTTTTGGCCGTGGTTCCCGACCTCGTTCCCGGGCCCGTTCCCGTCGACGTGCTCGTCCTCGGCGGCGGAGCGGGAACTCTTCGGGGACTCCTGAGAACCGTTCGACCCGACCGTATCGGAACCGTAACGGATGTCGAACTCGATCCCGTGGTGGCGGGGTTGTCGTGGCGCTTCGGCGGTTTTCCCGCGGGCGAAGACCGCGTCGTCATCGGCGACGGGCGCGCGGCGTTGCGGGCGTTGCGCGGCCCCTTCGACGTGATCGTGCTCGACGCGTACGCCCGGCAGGCGGCGATTCCCGCCCACATGGGAACGGTCGAAGCCTTCACGCTCATGAGGGACCGACTGACGCGACGGGGCATCGTGGCCGTCAACGCGTCGCTGGCGGATGTCGAGTCTCCTCTCGGTCGAGCGCTGACCGCGACGTTGCTTCAAGTCTTCCCCGAAGTGAAGACGGTGGGGGTCCCCGGTTCTTGGAACGTTCAGTTCCTCGCCGGTCCCGGGCTTCCACCCACGCCCGACATCAAGGATCGCGGGGACCCGCTCGACATCGCCCGCGCCTGGATGCGCTCGGGTTGGTCGACCCACTCCGAAGTCTCCGTCGACGCACGCATCCTGACCGACGACTGCGCGCCTCTCGAAACGTTGGCGAGACAAGTGCGATGACCGTCGGGTGGCGCGTCGGAACTTGTGCGGCCCTTTTCGGAGCCGTCGTTGCGGCTCAGGATCCGCTCGAGGACGTTCGGCGGCTCCTCGCGGTGGGCGATGCCCGGGCCGCCGTGGAGGCTTGGGGGACGCTCCTCCGGGCCCCCGCATCTCGAGTGGCGCTCGCGGGAGCGGGGGAATCGCTTCTCTCCGAGGCGGGTCAGGCGGACGCGGCGTCCGACGTTCTCAAGCGTCGGATCGCCGACGACGGCGCGAACGATCCCGTCCTTCACTACACCTTGGCCGTGGCGCTGAGGCGCCAGCGGCGTCTCTCGGAAGCGGACGCCGCACTCGCACGCGCGGTGGCGTTGGACGACGTGTCCGGGGTGCCTCGGACCCTTTGGGCGTGGAATGCCGTGCAACGCTTCGACCCGTCGGCGGCACGTGAGCGTGCCGCGCCCTTGACCGGGGGGGAAGCCGATGCGATCCGCTCGGCCGCGGACGCGATGACCCCTCGTTCGCGGGCTTGGCCGCGCATCGCCGCCGTCGTCTCCGCGTGTGTGCTCGTCGCGGTCGGCATCGCGTGGCTTTCGCGCGCTCGCCCGCGCGTTCCGTAAGAGCGTCCGAAAAGACGAACGGCCCGCCTCCGCGAAGGAGACGGGCCGCCCGACGGGAATCGGCACCCTCAGTAGATGAGGAGCAGTTCCTTGAGCGCTTCGGTCTGCGCGAGGTAGTTGCACGAGCCCTGAAGCTTGGTCAGGATCGCCAACTCGTCCTTGTCGCCGAGAATACCGAGCGACACCGCGGCGAACGCTCGCGCATTGTCCTTCGCCTTGCCGTCCTTGTTGTTCAAGATGTCGGCGAGGGTGGCGATCGCGGAGCGGTCACCGATGAAGCCCAATCCGAGCGAAGCGGCACCGAGGGTCGAGAGGTTGTTCTCGGCACCGGCGATGACGCCCTGAAGGACCTTGATGGCGTCCGGATCCTGGATCAAGCCGAGGGCGATCGACGCCTTGCGCTGCGCGTCGAGGTCGGCCTTCTGCTTGCACTGCTCCTGGATGAACGGAATCGCGGTCTTCTCGCCAATGAGGCCGAGCGCGATCGCGACGTAGCCCTTGAGTTCGGGCGACCCGTTCGCCTTCAACTCTTCGAGCAACGCGGGAGCCCCCGCCTTGTAGTCGAGCAGTCCGAGACCGATCGCGTAGGCGCCACGCTCCGCGTCGTTGCGCGTCGTGTTCCACTTCTCGAGGATCTGCGCGCCGATTTCGGACTTCGACTCGTTGTGCTTGAAGCCGTAGATGCCGAGCGCCAACGCCGAGAACGTGCGGTCGTGGGCCTGCCCCTTCATGAGCTGGGTCAGGAGGTAGTCACGGCCCTTGACGTTTCCGATTTCGCCGAGCGCGATGAGGCAGAAGTTGCGCGTCGCGCGGTCCGCCGCTTCCTTCGAGGCCGTGATGAGGGCTTCGACGGTCTTGTCGTCGGTCTTGTCGGTCAGAAGACCGAGCGAGATCGCGGCCGAGCGTTGGATGTGGTTCGACTTCTTGTCCATCAGGACGTCCTTCACGAGGAAGGGAACCGAGGACTTGTCGCCGAGCTTGCCGAGCGAAACGGCGGCGTGCGCGCGGGCGAACGGATCCGCTTCGGCGTCCGCGACGAGCTTCTGCAGCTCCGGAACGGCGGCGGGGGCCTGCATGATGCCGAGCGCCATGGCGGGGAATACTTGGAGGTCCAAGCTCGCCTGCTTCGACTTCATGAGGCCGATCATTTCGGTCACGACCGACGCATCGAGCGGCATGCGGCTTCCGACGAAGCCCACGCCCGCCATCGCGAACGCGCGCTGACGCGACGAGATGTCGCGGGTGCCGAGGTTGCACAGCTGACGGGCCGCCGGCTCGTTCTTCGCCATCGAGAGGAGAAGCGGGACTTCGTCCTTCGATCCGACCAGTCCGAGCGCGAGGCACGCGGATTCCCGGACGATCTGGTCCGTGTCTCCGAGCAACTTCTTGATGAGCCCGATGTCTTCCGCCGCCGCCGCGTCGATGACCTTACCGAGCGCGATGACCGCACCCGCACGGGCGTCGAAGAACGAATCGACGGCGCCGTTGCGCAACGTCGGGAGAATGTCGCGGCGAATGTTGTTCGCGTTGACCTTGGCGACGGGCTGATCACCGCGTTCACCGAGGACCGTGTCGCCGGAAGCCGTCGCGGCTTCCCGCGAACGCACCTTCGACTTGAGGTTCAGGTAGCGGTCGTCGTTGAGTTCCCACCAGAAGTCCCAATCCCATTCGCGGAGATCGGACGGGCGAGGACGCGCCGACGGCGTCGCGCCGCCACGGAGTCCGCCCGGAGCACGACCACCCGGAGCACCACCGGTCGCGCCCGGGGGACGCGCGCCGCCGCCCGGAGTCGCACCACCGCCACCACCGGCACCGCCGGGCGTGGTTCCACCACCGCCGCCGTTGCCGCCGGGGGTCGAGCCGCCACCACCACCGGTCGGACCGGAGTAACCCGGCGCACCGCCACCGGCGGGACCCGAATACGTGCCGCCGTGAGCGGCCAAATCGCCCGCCACGAGGCCCGCGAGGGCCAGCACGGCGATCATCAAGGAGTGCTTACGCATGGAAATCTCCCAATACCTTTGCGGAGACCGAGACAAGACGGACTCCGATGCGAATGATTCAAGCAACCGCCGTACCCCGAACAACCTCGAGGGACGAAAGGTTCGCAACCCGCGACCGGAATTGTATTTTCGGCCGAAATCCCTGTCTAGAGGGGGGACACTCGGGCGACGAGCGTCCGACAAGGGGGAGGCAACGACGTTCCCCGGCGGGAACACGTCTCAAAAGGGGAACGGGATTTCCACCGACGAGGTTGAAGCCATTCCCGCTCGGGGGCATCGTCGTCCATGGGGCTCCGCGTCGCACTCTGCCAGATCGAGACGGTGCCGGGCGACGTCCCGGGAAACACCGCCCGGATCCGCGAGGCCTTCCACCGGGCCGAGACGTCCGGGGCCGACCTCGCGGTCTTTCCGGAAGCGACGCTGGTCGGATACGGACACCGCGATCTGATCCTCCGTGACGGAGTCGTCGGGGCGGCGGAACGCTCTTTGGCCGATTTGAGTCGATTGACCACCCGCACGGGAATGATCGTGGGATGCCCGATGCATCGTTCGGGTCCGGGGCGCCCCTTCTCGAACGCGGCCGTGCTTTTGGACGGCGGAACCGTCGTCGGGGCGACGGCGAAGCGACTGTTGCCGACTTACGACGTCTTCGACGAAGCGCGTTGGTACGAACCCGACTCGGCCCCTGCCGTGCCGCTCGTCTTTCGAGGTCGTCGATTGGGCATCCTCGTCTGCGAGGATCTCTGGGCCCGCGGTGGCGGGGAAAGTCGCGGCTACGCGCGCGATCCGGTCGAAGAGATCGCGTCGGCGGGAGCGTCCGTGATCATCAATCTCTCCGCCTCGCCCTGGCATCGCGGAAAGGGCGGCGACCGTCGAATCGTCGCGGCCGACGCCGCGCGTCGCACGGGCCTTCCGACCGTTCTCGTGAATCTCGTCGGAGGCAACGACGACGTCCTCTTCGACGGCGCCTCGTTCGCGTTGGACGCGCAAGGGAGGTCGGCCGCGGAGGCGGCTCGGTGGACGGACGACGTGGTCGTCGTCGA
>CAIWVZ010000118.1 GCA_903916245.1 uncultured Planctomycetota bacterium
CGAAGAAGGCACCGCCCGGCTTTCCCGTTCTCGGATCGACGACGTCCGTCTCCGCACCGACCGATCGACTCGCGAGCAACGAGTATCCGCCGAGGGCGACGCCCTTCGATGCGGCTTCCTGCGCGAGACTCTTGAACGTCTCCCGATACTTCGGATCGCGCGATTCGGCGTCGAACCCGCTCCCGAAGGTCATGATGACCATCTCGAAACCGACCGCACGCGCCTGTTCGACCGCGGCGCGCACGCCCTCCGGGTCGGATCGACTCGCGTGGAAGATCAGCGGGTTTTCCTGCACCCACGGCGCGACGGTGCGATAGAAGCGCGCGAGGGTCAGCGAACGCCGCACCGAGTCTCCCCCGTCGAACGGCAGAACCCACGTGCGATGCGACTCGAAGTCGGCTCCGTCTGCGAGAGCGAGATCGGGTCCGAACGGAAGCGACGATTCAAGAAGACACGGCGCTCCGAGGGCGTAGTTCACCTGAGTTCCGTAGGTCGGGTCCGGGAGCCAACGGACCGAGGGCTTTCTCCACGGATCGTCTTTACGAATGAAGCCCGTCGCGTCGGATTCGACGTGGACGTCCGGATAACGAAGTCGCTCCGGAAGTTCGACCTCGGTTTCCGCTTCGACGAACCCGAGGATCTCCGAAGTGACCGCTTCGAGACGCACGCTCCGTCCCGTTCGATTACGCACGGTGATCCACTTCGAGAGGAGCGGCATTCCGTCGTAGCACTCGTGATGAACGACGACCTCGAGCCCCCGCCAACGTCCGTCGCCGCGATACTCGACTTCGAGATGGCGACCGGCTGGCGGCCATACCGCGGGGCGGGAAATCCACTCCTTTCGCGGGTTCCACGCGAATCGTTCGCGAATCGGCCCGACGCGATGGTCCACGGCCCGGAGAGAATCGACGGCAGGCTTCAGCGCGTCGATTGCGGCGGCGTCGAGGAAATTGCCGATCGCTGTTCCTTCGAGGGCACCGATCAACACGTCGGCGCCGTCGATGCGCAGCCGCGCTTCCGGCTTCGTCGTTCGAAGCAGCGCGGCGTTTCCGGGGACGCGATCGATCGCGACGGTCGCGAACGAAGGGTCGACCAAGAACGCGCGCGTGACCAATCCGTTGGACAGCCGCGCGCGTCCTTTCTCGATCGCGAAATCGGCACGGTAGGGCGCCGGGTCCACCAACCAGTCCAGGGTCGGCACCTGTCCGACCACGCACGCCGACACGATCCAACCGCACACCACGATGATCGCCATACTGCGCATGGCGCCCATCATAGGCCGAGTCGTCGACGACGCGTCAGCGGCTACCGAGAGTCAGCTGGACGCCGTTCGAAGCGGTCACCGCCACGGGGACGCCGATCGGGTCCGTCTCGACCTGCACGAGTTGGAGGTAGGTCGTGAATCCGTTGAGCGTGGGGACCGCGGGGACCACGACCGAAAACGAGGTACTGCCGAAGGTGTTCGGGAGATCGATGCTCGAATCGATCGAGACGAGCAACTGACACCCCGAGGGTGCCAACGGAGTGAACGCGCCGAGCGAATAGGGCAACGGCACTCCGGCCCAAGACGTGGTCGACGCACCGATGAGCAGCGCGCAGAAACCGAACGGCGCGAGTCCTCCCTGAACGACGATGGTGTCGCCGAGCCACGGAGCCGGATCGACGACGAGGCTCGGGGCCCCCTGCGCGGATGCGCAGGCGCCTCCGAACGGGAGACTCCTCGCAACGAACTGCGTCTGATACGACCAGATGTCACCGAAGAACGACGTCGAGAAACCGCCGAACACGTAGGTCGTTCCCGTCGCCGGAAGGAAGCAGACCGCAGGTCCCGTGCGAGCCGCCGGTCCCGGACCGGGAGCGCGTTGCGTCCAAACGCCGCCGCCTCCCGGCAACTCCCACGTGTTCCCGACGACCGCTCCGGTGCGCGTCCCGCCGAAAATCACATGACGGTCGCGGACGGGGTCGTACGTCGTGCCGTAGGCGAACAATCCGGAGAAGGTGGCGTCACCGGGAGTGGCTCCCGTCGTCAAGATCTGCGACCACGACGTTCCCGTCCACTTCCACGTGTCGGCCAACGCGGTCGTCCCGTTGCGTCCACCGTAGTAGACGGCTTCGCCGCGACTACCGTCGTACGAGAAGAACCCGCGACCACGGGCGGAAGGAGCCGACGGCGTCGCGATGGACGTCCACGACGTTCCATCCCACGCCCACGTGTCGCCGACGTACGCGGTCGCACCGCCGTTGTTCGTGTTCCCGCCGAAAAGGATGCAACGCGCGGAGAGCGGGTCGTAGACCATGGCCGACCATCGACGTGCCGTCGGCGCGACGGAGGGTGTCATCTGCGTCCACGTTCCGCTCACGAGATCGAATTCCCACGTATCGCCGAGTTCGTTGGCCGTCGCGGACCGCCCGCCGAAAAGGACGTACTTGCCGCGCGCACCGTCGATGGCCGCCGCGTAGAAGTCACGTCCCGTCGGTGACGGCGTCGGCGGGGTGAGGTTCGTCCACGTCACCCCGTCGAACCGCCACATTTCATTGGAAAACGTGGCCGGCGACGACACGACGATCCCGCCGAACACGTACATCGCCG
>CAIWVZ010000119.1 GCA_903916245.1 uncultured Planctomycetota bacterium
CATCAGGACGACGTCGTCCACCACCAGCGTCGCTATACGACCTCGCGCGTCGCCGAAGTCGCCCGACGTGCGGGATTCGTCGTGGAGCACACGTCGTATTTCAACGTGGCCCTTTTCCCCGTCATCCTCGGCGTCCTGGGGATGGTGAAGATCAAAGAGCGCCTGTTTCCACCGGGCGACGCGGACCAATCGTCGAACGTCTCCATCCCGGTGCCCGGCCCCGCGAACGCTTTGCTCGCCCGCCTCCTCGCCGCCGAACGACACCTCGTCTCCCGGGTCTCGATGCCGTTTGGCCACTCCCTTATCCTGATCGCGAGGAAACCTCCCGATCCATGACGCGCCCCCTCCGTTCCTTCCCGGTACTTTTCGCCGTCGCGTGTCTCGCGTGGGCGATCGCGATCGGGACGACGGACAAGGTGCTGCTCCCGCGCCATCCCGCGGCGCGCGATCTTCCCTACGCGAACGGTCCGACGGGTGACGCGGCGCGGAAGGAACCTTTCAATCGGTCGATGACGGATCCGCTGAACCTTCTCGTTCCGGACCACCTGTTCGCGATGCGCGAGAAAGACGGACTCTCGCTGCCCTCTTGGAACCCCCTCGTCCTCGGGGGTTTTCCGACGGGAGCCAATCCTCTCACCTGCACCTACGACCCGCTCAACCCCGCACGGTGGCCGATGGATCCGCTCCACGCGTGGACGCTGAACGCCATCCTCCGCGTCCTCATTCTCGCGACGACGACGTGGTGGTTCGCCCGTCGCCTCGGCATCCGCGAAGGCGCGGCGGCGTTCGCGGGTCTCGCCGCGGCGCTCGGCGGTTGGTGCGCCGCTCGCTTCTTCAACGTCCCCATCGTGGCGACGGCGGCATGGATCCCGCTCGCTCTCGCGGGTGTCTGGGACGCGGCGTCCGGCCGCCGTCGATCGGGTGTCCTCGCGTGCACGTCGGGACTTGCGCTCGCATGGGTCTCGGGGTTCCCGCAACTCGCCGCTTTGGCCACCGTCGCGTGCGGCGTGGCGACCCTTTGGCTCTTCATCGACGCCCCTTCGGAAGGTTCGCGCCTGAAGACGCTCGTCGGTGTCGCCATCGCCGGCCTGTTGGCGATCGGTCTCGCCGCCCCGCAACTCTGTGCGGTCATCGGATTTCGTCCCGAAGCGGCACGACGCGGAATGAGCGAAGAGGCGCGCAACGCCCAGCGTCTGCCGCCGGGTGCCCTCGTCGCGGTGCCGTTCCGCAATTTCCTCGGAGGTCCCGAGGACAAACCGATCGACGAACTTCCCGACGCGGAATCCGACGCCTTGCATCGCGCACGTTGGAGTTTCGCCCGAGCGGTGGTGGGCGGCGACGGAGAGGGACGCATTACCCGGACGGCGGGCGTCAGCGAAAGGACATGGTCTCCCGGTATCGTCGCGCTTCTCGCGGCGGCCTCGGGAATCTTCTTTCTCCGTGACCGACGCATGCGGTTGTTGATCGTCCTCGCGACGACGGGACTCGTTCTGGCGATGGCCCCCATTCCCGATGCGATCGCGATTCCGCTGTTCCTCGGTGTGGGAGCTCCGGCTCGTGCGGTCGTCCTGACGGCGTTGATCGTTCCGTCGGCGGCGGCCCTGACCTTCGAACTCCTGCTTGCGGGGCGACGACCGCGAGGCTTCGAACTTGCGATCGGATTCGCCCTCGCGACGGTGACGACGCTCGGAGTCCTCGCCGCGACGTCGGACGCGACCCTCGTGGATGGCCTCGCGGATGCGATCAGCGGTCCGCGCGCCTTGCGACTTCTCGGCATCGAAGCCCCTCCGCCGCGCGCCTACGTCGTCGACACCCTCTCTCCGCTCGCCGAACCTCTGCGGGCGGACTTGCTCCACGTGGCGATCTTCGGCGCGGCCGCGTGCCTTCTCCTTCTCGCCGCCACGCGCCGAAAGGCGACGCATGCGGTGCCGATGCTCGCCGTGGCGGCGGTCGCCTTCGACCTCGGCCCCGACTTCTTGGCGTGGAACCGTCCTACCGCCCGACTCGACGGGTGGCGCGCGACGGCGAGCATCGACACGATCCTCGAAGGGCAATCGCGAACCCCGGGTTGGATGATTCGGGTCAGTCGCGACACCGGAGCCGCATCGGCGGAGAAGGACGCGCTGTTCCCACCCAACATGCCGATCATCCACGGCATCGCGGATGCTCAGGGCTATCGCGAGCAGGCGTCGATCCGCTGGATCGAAGCCCTGAAGGGCACGGCGGCGTTGGCGAACGACATCGGCGTTTCGGGGATTCCTCTTTCGGCGGCGTCGTCGCCGGTACTCGACGCTCTCGCCGTGCGTTGGGTCGTCGCCGCGCGCCCCCTCGACGATGCGCCGAATTTCGCGACGTCCGGTCTTCGGCGCACGACGACGCGCCTCGACGACGGCGGCGATCTCCATGTCTACGAGAATCCCGATGCGCGACCTTTGGTCGAAGTGATGCGGGATCCGTCGCCCCTTCTTCCGTCCGACGAGGGGTACTTCTTCCCCGGTTGGCAAATGGCGGGCGTGGCCGAAGGTTGGCGCAACGGAAGTTGGAAGGCCGATCAACTTTTGCTCGCCGATCCGATCACGCCGCCTCCGAGCGCGACGCCGTCGACGCCCGTGACGTCGGATGACGCCCGCATCGCCATCCGCACTCCCGACACGGTCGTCGTCGAGGCGGCTCTGACGCGCCCCGGTTGGTTGGTGCTTCGGGAGGCGCACGCGGAAGGATGGAAAGCGTCGGCGTCGGGCGACTGGAACTCCGACGACCTGCGCATCGAGCGCGCGATGGGGCTCTTCCGCGCCGTCGCTCTCCCGGCGGGCCGTCACACCGTCACCTTCCGATGGACGCCGTGGTCCGAGCGCGTGGGTTTCATCCTCGCATTCGTGGCTTTCTTCGCGCTCATCCTCGTCGGCCGCATTTGCGCCCCCGGAGACCCGCTTCCGTGAGATCGCCGTCTTCGGCGTGGGTTCTTCTCCTCTTCGCGCTCGCGACCGCTCTCCCGTTCCTTCCGCCCGGATCGGGCCTGCGGTGGCTGCCGATGGACCCGAACATCGCGCCGCCTTTCATCGAATCGGCCACGGCGGCCCCGGGCGACACGTCGGGATCGGATCTTCCGGCCTTCACGTGGCCCAATCTCGTCCACGCGGCGCGCCATCGGGTGCTTCCCACGCTGTTCGGTCTCGCCGACGGAGACCCGGGCGCGCTTCACTGGAATCCCGGACAACTGTGCGGCACGCCGTTCCTCGCGACTCAGGACACCTTCGCGCTCTCACCGGTCCATCTTCTGCCGTGGCTCGACGCCCCGGTTTACCAGTTCGCCCTCGTCGCGTGGATCCACGCCTTCCTCGCCTGCGTCGGATGTTGGCTCTTGTACGGGTCGATTTCCGGGGACCGCGGCGCCGCCGCCGTGCTCGCGGGTCTCGCCTTCGGCTGCGGCCCTTGGATGACCGCCCACCACGACACCCTCGCGTCGATGACGGGCGCCGCGGCTCCGTGGCTTTTCTGGTTCGCACGGCGCGTCCTCGAAGACCGGGGCCCCGGCAGCCGCCTCGGCACGGCCGCGACCTTCGCTCTCGCGGTTTTCGCGGGGATGATCCAACTTCTTCAGGTCACGTGTGCGGGACTCCTCGCGGCCCTTCCGTGGTTGCTACCGAAAGGCGCTTCACGGACACGCGCGCGCCTTCTGTCACTCGCCTGCGCGTTCCTTCTCGGGATGGCGGTCGCCGCGCCGCAACTCCTGCCGCTCGCCGAAATCGCGGTGGACGCTCCGCGCGCCCGCTCCTCCGGAGCGCTTCAAGAGAAACTGGCGATACCACCGTCCGAATGGCTCACGTTCGGCATCGCGGAAGTCGCGGGAACGCCACCGGCTATGGCTCGCGCGGGGGCTCTCGAGGGCCGCGCGATGCCCGCGGAGGACGGATGGCCGACCGCGCGTCTCTTCGACGCACGAACGACGGGCGGCGCCACGTACATGGAGGCCGTCGGCGGACCGGCGGCGATCGCCCTCGTACTCGCCTGGCTCGGGCTGATCGCCGGCACGGGGCGCATCCGTGCGATCGGTCTCCTCCTCGTCGTCGTGGGCTTCCTCGTTTCGACCCGCACGCCGCTCTTCACGTGGATTCAATCGATTCCGACGATCGCCGTCGGCAACCCGCGTCGTTGGTTGCTTCTTTGCGCACTCGGTTCCGCGCTGCTCGCGGGTGAAGGCCTCCGCGTCCTCGCCGACGCCCGAGCCGCCCGGCGTCGGGCGGCGATTCTTTTGGCCTTCCCCGCTCTTCTCCCCTTTGCGATCGCGTTCATCGCCCCCGAGACCGCCGCCGCGTGGTTGGTGCGGGCGACGGGCTGCTCTTCCGACCTCGCGCGCACCAATGTCGCGAGTCTCGTCGCGGAGCTGTGGCCGACCGCAACGGCGCTCGCTCTCTCCTATCTGTGCCTCGAACGGCGGGCGGGCCCCGCGACGTGGATCGCGTTGATCATCCTCGAGTCGGCGGCTCACGGCCATCGCGTGAATCCGTGGCTGCCGTCGAAGGATCCGTACCCGCCGACGCGCACCACCGCATTCCTCGTCGCCGACGCCGACCGCGAACGTGCGTCGCAAGGGAAAGGATCGGGGCGCGACGTCCCGTGGCGTGTGGCCCGCATCGAAGGCACCGATCCGCAGACGTGGCTCCCTCCGCTGCCACCGAATACGCCGATGCTCTTCGGCCTGCGCGATGCCCAAGGATACGAGGGTCTCCTTCCGCGACGCTACGAGGAACTGTGGAATGCCGTCGAGCCGGGCTCGGTCCACGAACATCACTACCCGCGCCCCCTCGGCCGCCCCGATCTCGCTCGACTTCCGATCTTCGATTTCATGGGGGTGAAATGGTTTCTCGCGACCCGCGCCGATGTGCCGCCCGGCACCGTCCGACGGTTCGCGGATGCCGGAGAGAAGACGGCTCTTTTCGAAAATCCCGATTGGCGTCCCTGGGCATCCACCGTCGCGCGCATCCGCGTCTTCGACGACGACTCCTCGATCCTGAGGGCGTGCGTGGAACCCACGTTCGACCCATCGCGTGAAGCTTTGGTCAAGCGATCCGAAATGCCGGAAGACCTTTTCGCACCGTCGGATTTCACGTCGTCGGCGTCCACCGTTCGCATCGAGCGGCTCTCGACGGCGTCCGCGACGTTCGGCGTGACTTCGCAAACGCCGTGCGTTCTCACGATCGCGGAAACGTTCCATCCGGGATGGCGCGCGTTCGACGGCGAGGGTCGGCCGTTGGCCCTGTTCCCGGTCAATCACGCCTTCCAAGGCGTGTTCGTGCCGAAAGGTGTCTCCACCGTCGTGTGGTCCTTCCGTTCCTCGGCATGGACGCTCGGAATCTGGATCGCGGCCGCGGGTCTCACCGCGCTCCTTGCCGATGGTATCCTGTTACGTCGTCGCAAGTTGCCGCCATGTACCTAGGTCACCGCATCTCCGTCATCATCCCCGCCTACAACGAGGAGGAGACCATCGCGGAGGTCGTACGCGACTTCAAATCCCACTCCGCCGTCGACGAAGTCCTCGTCGTCGACAACAACTGTCGCGACGCGACCGCCGAACGTGCGACCGCGGCGGGCGCTCGCGTGGTACGGGAATCCGCGCCGGGTTACGGATGCGCGTTGCGCCGCGGCCTCGACGCGGCGACGGGCGACTGGCTCGTCTTGGTGGAAGCGGACGGTTCCTTCCGCGCCCACGATCTGGACAAGTTCCTCTGCTACCTGCCCGACGCCAATCTCGTGATGGGCACGCGCACGACGCGCCAAATGGTGCAGCAGGGTGCGAACATGCCCTTTCACCTGCGTTGGGGAAACGTCGTCGCCGCGAAAATCCTTGAATTCCTTTGGTACGTGCCGCACGAGCCGCGTCTCACCGACGTCGGCTGCACCTATCGAGCGATGACGCGCGATTGTTGGACGTTCATTCGAGGCGGGCTGACCGAAGCCGGTCCGGCGTTCTCGCCCGAAGTCATGTGCGAGACCCTCCGGCACGGACTTCGGATCATCGAAATCCCCGTTCACTATTTCAATCGTGCGGGCGGATCGAGCAAACATTCGAAGAACTTCGCCGCCATCGCGCGCACGGCCCTCAAGATGCTGCGAGCGATCTTCCGCAAGCGGCTCGAAGCGTCGGTGCCTCGAGATCGTCGCGCGGAAGCCGCGCGGCTCGTGCCCGACAAGGGATAAATCCCCTTCGCCACGGCGATTGCGACCGAGATTCCTTGGCTTCGAGGGCCGACTCGGGTGTACAATGACGAGACGGATTCCGACGTGTTTTCCCAACTTTTCAAACGGTTCGCCCCCGTCGCTCTGCCGCTGCTTCTGGCAGCGGGCGCGGCGGCTCAGGCGACCCCCTCGGCGACCCCGGGCGGGTACGAAGTAGGCACCTACTTCAACGGGTTTCAGAGTCCCGTCACCGCGATCTGTCTCGATCCGGTCAACCGCGTGCTCGCAGCGACGATCGACGGCGAGATCCGCGCGCTCGTCGATACGAACAACGACGGTGCGGTCGACGCGACCTCCCTGTTCTTCAACGGTGCCGCGAACGGCGATCTCGTCAGCGTCACGGACATCCGTTGGATGTTCGGCAAGCTCTACGTCAGTCATCTCGGAAAGGTGACCACGCTCGAAGACACGGACAACGACGGCGACGCCGACGTCCTCACGGACATCGTGACGGGGCTGCCGTTCGGGTTCCATCAAAACAACGGCCTGATCCAAGACGGCCCCGGACACTTCCTTCTCGCGATGGGCTCGGCGACGGATTTGGGTCCGGAGACGAACCCGCTCAACGCGACGATTCTTCGCTTCTCCGCGA
Organism: uncultured Planctomycetota bacterium; assembly: GCA_903916245.1. Classification (GTDB taxonomy): domain Bacteria; phylum Planctomycetota; family CAIWVZ01; genus CAIWVZ01. Next base: position 6,830 of record CAIWVZ010000119.1, read on the forward strand.
GCGGAGGGGCTCCCTCGATCCATGCGACCGGCTTGCGCAACGTCTTCGGACTGGCCCGTCATCCCGTGAACGGAGATCTCTTCGTCGGCGACAACGAGTGGAACCTCCACCCGTCGCTGCCCCTCGAGGGCGACGAACTGAACCGCATCGTCGCGAACGGGAGCTACGGATATCCGACCAAGTTCGGCGCTCCTTCCGCGGGACAAACGTTCACGGCTCCCGTCGTCCAGCTGCCTCCCCGCGTGGCGCCGTGCGGGGTGGAGTTCAATCCGAACAACGGAATTTCGGGCTACGCGGAAGAGTTGTACATGGCGCTGTTCTCGACGAACGTCGCCACGATCGTGCGCATCCCGCTCTGGTACGGGTCGGTGTCGGGCCTCCCCGCCGGGATTCTCGAGAGTTTCGCGACGGGCTTCGTGAACCCGATCGATCTCCTTTTTCTCGTCGACGGGTCTCTCCTCGTCGCGGATTTCTCGGCCCAGGCGATCTTCCGCATCAGCCCGCGCGGAGGTGCGGTGTTGACGGTGACGACGCCGCCGACCGTCGGAACGACCGTGGGGCTTCGCTTGTCCGCGCCGGGCCGCGCGGGAGGCCTCGGCTACATCCTCGCCTCCGACGCGGCCGCTCCCGCTTTTCCTCTCGCGCCCGGGCTCGACCTGTTCATCAACGTCGCATCGCCGGTCTTTTCCTACTCGATCACGCCGGGGAACGGCATCTTCAACTTCCCTCTTCCGGGGACCCTCGATGCAGCCGCGACCGTGACCGGCTCCATCGCCGTTCCGAACGTCCCGGCGTTGATCGGCCTTCGGATTCATCTCGCCGGGGCGGTCCTCGATCCCGTTTCTCTCGCCCCTCTCGCGACGACGCCGGAACAATCACTGTTCTTCATCCCGGCGTTCTGAAAAAAGTCCGCGCAGGCCGACATCGTCCCACGGACGACGCCTTCCCGCGCGGTGAACGTCGGGGAGACGACTCCGCGACGGAATGAAATGGCGACCCGACGATCTCCCACGTGATCCGAGCGAACACCGTACCGCTGAAGCCGTGACCGTACGTCCACCTTGGACGCACGAGCCGCACCGTGTTCCGAACGAACCCCGACGGTCGACCCTGGGGCCGCGAGCGCCTTGCCATGGGGCTGACAACTCGCATACCCCGATTCTCGGAATCCCGGCGGCGGACTTGAGGGGCTTCCGCGAAACCCGAAACCCGCGCCCCGCGGAACTTGACGAATCGTGCCGGAACGGGCGAGATGAAGGGTATGCAGGAACTGGTGGGAGTCATCTTGTCGGCGGGAAAAGGATCGCGCATCGATCCCTTCAACGCCCATTGGCCGAAGCCGCTGCTTCCGATCGGGAACCGACCGATCATCGGCCACCACTTGGACCTCTTCCGCGGCCTCGGCATCCGGCGCAGCGTCCTCGTCGTCGGGCACTTGATGGATCGAATCATCAACCACTTCGGTCGGGGCGAAGCCGAGGGGCTCGAGATCCGCTACGTCGAGCAACAGCAGACGCTCGGAATCGCCCACGCGGTCGGTAAGGCGGAGCCCTTGGTGGAAGGCCCGATCCTGCTCTGCCTCGGCGACATTTTCTACCTGACCCACGGAATTTCGCGCCTTCTCGAACGCTACGCGAGAGGGGACGTCTCCGCGGTGCTCGCCGTGATGGACGAGCCGGACGTCGCCGCGATGCGCAAGAACTTTTCCGTCGAAGTCGGCGCCGACGGATACGTCTCCCGCGTCGTCGAGAAGCCGCGTTCACCGACGACCCGTCTCAAAGGGTGCGGCATCTACCTTTTCGGCCCGGAGATCTTCGACGCGATCCGCAAGACCCCGCGCACCGCGTTGCGCGATGAATACGAGTTGACCACCAGTCTTCAAATTCTGATCGACGACGGCCTCAAGATCGCGGCGGAACGCGTGGTCGATTGGGATCTGAACGTGACGTTCCCGAAGGATCTCCTGCTCGGGAACCTCCATTGGCTGATGCACTCCGGCAAGGAGTGCGAAGTGCACCCGACCGCGCGCGTGTCTCCCGACGCGCGCGTGGTGCGTTCGGTCGTCGGAGCCGGGGCCGTCGTGCCTGCGGGGGCCGTCGTCGAAGATTCCGTCGTGCTTCCGGACACTCTCGTAAGCGCCGAGGAACCGCTGCGCCGCGCGATCTGTTCGCCGGAAACCGTGATTCGTTGCTGACTTCATGACACGCCACGGTCGACTTCCGCGCCTCGGCGTCGTCGCCATCGTGCTCGGCGCGTTGGCCGCCTATCTCCCCTACGCGGACGTTTGGTTTCTCAAGGACGACCTCGCACTCGGCCTGCTCGCCGACGGCGGGAATCCGATCACGTGGAAGGGAACCGTGTCGTTCGACGCCTTCGTTCGACACATCCTTTGGCCGACCGGTCAGACGCACGACCAGTTTTGGAGGCCGCTCCCCGTCTTCCTCGCTTGGCTCGATCTTCTCGTCGCGGGTCCGGATCCCGCCTATTTTCGCATCGCCAATATCGGACTGCATGCCGTCAACGGCGTGCTGATCGCGGCTCTCGTCCACCGGCTTCTTCGCGGAAGACATCCGATCGGCGCGTGTCTCATCGGACTCTTGTGGACTATGAATCCGATCCACGGCGAAGCCGTGCTGTGGATCACCCAACGCATGGTGGTGCTCTCCGCGACCGGGACTCTCGTGTGCCTTCTGGCATTCGACGCTTGGCTCGAACGCCGACGCGCGTCCCACATGGTGCTCGCCGTCGTCGGCGCGGCGATCGCCCTCGGTTCGAAGGAAACGGCCGCCGCCATCCCGCTCATGACGGCCGCTCTCGAAGCGGCCCGTGCGGCGCCCGGGACTTCGAAGATCGCGGGGTTCGTTCGCGGAGCCCTTCGGTTCGCGGCGGTTCCCGTACTGATGCTCGGTCTTCGGAAATACCTCTTCGGCACGTTCTCGGGGACCTACGGAAAACTCTCTCCCGTCGAATACATGCGCGAGTTCCGCGTGGTCGAGCGCCTCGACGATTCTCTGTGGTCCGGCCTCGTCGGGGCGAACGCGAGCGAGGTGCCGACGTGGCTCGCGACGGCGGCGGCCATCGCGGTCGTCGCGGTCGCCGTCCTCGTCATCGGCGCCTGCGTTCGCCGAGGAACCGAATCCGGCGCGGTCGCGAGCCCGTGGTGGGTCGGCCTCGCGGTGTTCGTCGGGTCCTTCGCCCCGACGCTGCCCATTTTCTGGATCTCCCCGGAACTCACGAACGCCCGGTTTCTTTATCAACCGCTCTGCGGCCTCTTCATCGCGGCGGGATGCGTCTTCGCGAGCCCTCTCGCCCGCATCGCGACCCCGCTGCTCGTCGCCGTGTTGGCGATCGACGCCGCGACGGGTGCGTTCAATCGCCGTGCGTACCGCGGCGCGGACGCGCAGGAGCGCGCCATCGTCTCCGGAGTCGCCCGCATTTCCGAAGACGACGGACGGCGTCCGATCGTCGTCGCGTGGGGAGTCCCGACCGAGCATCGAGGAGTCGCGACGCTCGACAGAAGTTTGGCGCTCGCGGTCAGGCCGCCGTTTTTATCGACGACGATCCCGACGATTCCCTTGATCGAAGGTCAGGACCCGACTTGGCCCGCGCAGCTCGAGGCGAGTGTCGCCGAACTCCGCGCGGCGCATCCGGACTCCCCCCTGATTCACGCCGTGATCCAACGTGATCCGTGGACCGTCGTGCCCCTCTACGGTGGCGCCGAACCCCGCGAAGGGAAAGCCCCGGATCCGATCGCGCCGGAAGACGGCGCCCCATTGAGAAGCCCCGGGCCCGCTCCCACGTTCGCCTTCACCGCGGTTCCGAAGGCGACGACCTACGTCGTCCATCTCGAGGTTCCCGGCAAGTCGGCGTCCTACGTCCTTCAACCGGGCGTCCACGCGAAGCGGTTCGGGACGAGTTTCCGTTGGACGTTCGCCGACGGCGACGCGGGGACGCTTCCCGATCTTTGGGATCTGCTCGGCAAGGGAACCTTCGCATCGCCGCTCGTCGTCTCGTGGCGTGTCGAAGCCAAGAACGCGGACGGAACGCGACTCGGCATGTCGGCCGCCCGCCGCCTCGTGATCGTTCAGGCGTCCGGGTAGGCGGCGGCGAGATCGAACGCCGCGCGGATGCAGCGATCGGAGTTGTAGTAGTTGTAGTTGCCGAACCGTCCGACCGTATCGACGCCGTACGAGGAGGCGAACGCGCGTACCGCGTCGATCCGCTCTTCCACCCCGTCTTCGTAGAGGATATAGGCGTAGGGGTTCGAGAAGGTCTTCGTGAACTTGACGTTTTCGGCACGGATGATGCCGCGGTGAACGAGTCCACCGACGACGTCCCGCGCGGTCTTCGTCGTCCCGCCGGGGCAGGGTCCGATGTGCGTGACTTCCGCCATGACGGACGCTCCGCCCGCGGGGGCGTTCGCGGGCGCGTAATTCGAAATGAAGGTCACACGATTCTGCGGCCCGTCGTCGGGATGCGGGAAGTACACCCACGAGAGGTCGGGCACCGTGGCGTCGGATAGCGCGATGAAGACGGTGGTCAACGACGTGTACGCGAGACCCGCGGTCGCCGCCGCGACGTCTCGAGGAACGTCTCCCAAAGTACGGACGAGTTCGGGAAGAGGAATCGTCGAGATCACCCGGTCGAACCGTTCGCCGTTCACCGTGAAACCGTCCGCGTCGCGCCTGACCGATTCGACGCGCGTCGCGCAACGAACCTCGGTGCGCTCGAGAGCGGCGAGAATCCCGCGGATCACCGACTCGAAGCCGCCGGAAGACGGGTACCAGAAGACCGCCTGATGCCCGTAGCCGAGCGTCGGGATCCCCGCGGCCGCCTTCAGGACGTCGTCGACGGGAGCGTCGGGAACACGCCCGCGCACCCACGCCGTCCCGAGTCGCGCCAAGTCGACGTTCCAGATCTTCTCGTTGTACGGCCACATGAAGTGGCGACAGATGCCCTGACCGAAACGCCAAAGGCACCACGCCTTGAAGTCGCGCGGTTCTTCGGCGCCCGTCTTGCGCGCGTGCCACGCTTCGACGTAACCCTTGAGGCAGTCGTAGCGGTGCTCGGGTGTCAGATCGCCGAGCCCGTTCTCGAACGGATACGTCACCCATCGATCGTGGTGAAAGATGCGGGCGCGACGTTCGCTCTTGACGGCCCCACCCGGCCCGAGGACCGAGAGCATGAAGTCGAGGACCTCGCGATCCGTCGAGAAAATGATGTGGCCGCCGGCATGGTCGACGACGTAGCCGTCGATCGTCTCGCTGCGACAAAGCCCACCCGGTCGGTCGCCACCTTCGAACACCACGCAGTCATGGCCCTTGCGGCCGAGTTTCCAGGCGGCCGCGAGCCCGGTGACGCCCCCTCCGAGAACGGCGATTCTCATCGACGAACTCCGACGGGGACTGACGAGGCGCGAGGACGTGGCATCATGCTCTCATCGTACCGAAGACCCTCCGGCGTTGACCGGGGCTTCGGGAAAGCCCTTCCCTCCGAGACACCACCCATGCCCATCGTGAAATTGCTGCTCGCCGCGTGCCTTTTGGCCGTTTCGACGCCCGCGCAGGAGAAGACCCGCGATCTTCCGCGCGAGGGGCTTTCGTTCACGCTTCCCGGCGTGTGGAAATGGCAGAGTGATTTCGGCAGCAACCTCGCCATCAAAGCGACGCTCGAAGCCAAGGGCGTGGCCCACGAGATCACCGGTGAATTGCTGAGCCGGGACACGGGCAGCGTGGACGACGAGATTCTCGCCCTCGAGACGAAGGTGAAGGACGGCGGCCCGGACTTTCGCGACTTCGCCGTGGATCGCAACGCGATGTTCGGAGGCCAAAAGGCCGTCATGGTGCGCTTCACCCGCCTGCGCAACGAAGGCAAGGAGGTCTCCGAAGAGCGCGTGTTCCTTCAACGACGCGGCGGACTTCTCCTCACGTGGAAGGAGGAGAATCGCAAGGAAGTCGCGGGCGCGGCGGGTTCGGCGTTCGCCGCCGCGCGGGCGGCGATGCGTTTCCGCGAGAGCGCGCTCCCGAAAGTCGATCCCGTTCGGCAGTGGAGGGACATTCCGCTCAAGGTCACCCTTCCGGAATCGTGGAAATGGGAGGGTGAGCGACAGGAACTTTCCGAAAGCGGCAGCGCCACGATGGCGGTGATGATCGGAGAAGTCACGACGAAGAAGGGAACGGCCGCGGTACAGGTGTCGTTGACGGGACAGAAATACGCCGGGACGCTGCAACAGTTCTTCGACGGGAACCGCGAGACGCTGACTTCCGGATTGGAATCGGTGTCCGGCGTCAGTCTCGATCCCAAGGCGACGTGGAAGGGCGAAAAGGTCGTCGCCGTGACCTTCGACGGAACTCCGAAGGGCGGATCGAAACTCTCCGTGCGACGTTGGTGGTTCAAACGAAAGGGCTACCTCTTCCAATACCAAGTCGTTTCCCCGTCGGGGACGGAACCCTCGGTGGTTCAGGCCGTGAAACGCGCGGAGGCGGCCCTCGGCCTTTGATCAACGCGTACGGGCAAGACGCGCGCGCCATCTTCCCGACGGTTCCGCGCGCTCGACGTCGGCGAGCCAACGCACGGCATCTTCCGGATACCCGGCCGTCGGTTGCAGGCTTGGAATGCGTTCCGCGAACCAGGCGTTGAAGGCGTGCATGTAGGTCTCGCGGACGGCCTTCGCGACGCAACTCGCCAAAGCGATCTCCGCGAAGGCGGCTTCCCCTCCGACCGAGAACGAGGCTTCGATCACGCCGTCGTCGACGACGTAGCGACTCGTCGCCTCCGATTCCTCGATCACGTCGATCGCGCGGAAGGGAAAGATGCGCGCAAGCAGGTCGCCGTAGAACTTGCGCCCGCCGAGACGGTCGCAGCGCACGCGTCCCGTGCCGCCTTCGGGCCACGCATCGGCCATGACGGCTTCGACGTGGGCGAGATGGGCGCTGCCCTTGTTGGCGAACCGATCGAAGCGGGCGTTCAGGGGCCCCTCGAGGTGCACGTGGGCCCCGATACGCGCGATGCGGGCCCCCGACCGCTCCAAGGCGTCGCGGAGCGCCTCCGCCCCGGCCGCGACGAGCGCCGCATCGGCGGCCGTCGGGGCGTTCGGCAGTCGGGCATACCACGGGTGGGTCGCCCGCGCGTCCACCGTTCCCGTGAGGTCGTCCCAGGTTGTGGGCCGCCCTGCCGACACGAATGCGGCCGCCAACGCGACGGCCTCCACCCGGTGAAGGCGTCCGGCCTGGTAAAGCCGTTTGCTGTCCCCGACGTCCGGAAACCCCTCGACCGCCTCGGAGGCCGTTCGGAAGGCCTCGGCGAGAGCTCCCGGGGGGCCGTCCACCCGGACGAATCCCATCACGAGGGGGCCGAGGGTCGGGCCGTAGCCTGCTTCGTCGATTCCGAGGGTCGAGGAACTGCGGCTCATGAAAACGGGGGCCACCTGCCGATGGTCATAGCATGCCCGACGTCCTCGTTGCGACCCGCGACCCGGCCGTGAGCGACCTCATCGTCCTCACGTTCCGAGATGTGGGACCGTGGCGGGTTCGAACGGCGCGTCCCGAAGACGTCCTGACCGACGTGGCGGTGCCTCCGCGCCCCGCCATGGTGGTGATCGACCTTTCCGGGGCTCCCGAGGATGAAGCACTCCTCATCGCCCTTCGCCGGGTCGACCGCAAGGTCACCGTCGTGGGGGTCTGCCCGAAGGACCGTAGGAACCTGCTCAAGCACGTCCGGATCGAGCACGAAGTGGCCGCTTTGGTACCCCTTCCCATCGAACCTTGGTCGTTGCTGGATCAGGCTTTCCGTCTGGCCCAAGGCACCTTGGCCCCGGCTTGATGCCGGGGGGGCCGGGACGTAACCTTCC
>CAIWVZ010000120.1 GCA_903916245.1 uncultured Planctomycetota bacterium
CTTCGTCGATGACGTAGATGCGGAATCGAGATCGCGCCGGGCGATAGCCCGCGTTGTCGCGGATCGCACGGATCTCGTCGATGCCGCGATTCGAAGCACCGTCGATCTCGAGCACGTCGAGATCTTCTCCCGCCGACACCGCCGCGCAGATCTCGCAACGGTTGCACGGTTCGGCGTCGACGGCGTTCGGACAGTTGAGCGCCTTCGAAAGGATGCGCGCCATCGACGTCTTGCCGGTGCCGCGACTTCCCGTGAAGAGGAACGCGTTCGCGACGCGGCCTTCGCGCAACGCGTTGCGCAACGTGACCGCGACGGTCCCCTGCCCCACCACGTCGGAGAAGGTCTGAGGGCGATACTTGAGGGTGAAGGGGAGGTACGTCACGCGGGGTTCATCATACGGGGGCGAAGGGGACCTCCCGGTCGCACGGACCACGGCAGGCCGGAAGCCGAGTGAAGGCTGCTCCCGTCAAGGCCTGACCTGGTTCGTCGGTCCCGGCTCCATGGCGCACGACCGGGAAGTCCCCATCGCCCCGCATCGCGTACCGGGGCGTCGGCTTCGACCCGTCGCGGACGGGTCGGGCGCACTCAGCGGAGAGGGAGGGATTCGAACCCTCGATACGGTTGCCCGTATACACGCTTTCCAAGCGTGCTCATTCGACCACTCTGACACCTCTCCAAGGCAAGACCCGGGGGCGCCCGAAGGCGCCCCCGAGTTACCGTTCCAGCGGAGAGGTAGGGATTCGAACCCTAGGTACCCTCGCGGGTACACCGGTTTTCGAAACCGGCCCGTTCGACCACTCCGGCACCTCTCCAGAGGGGGCAGATCCTAACCCTGTGTCCGGTCGGCATCAACGTCCCCCTTCGAACTCCGTAATCGTCGGAAGAATTCCCGTAAAACTTCAGCGCAATCCTCCCGGAGGCACCCGGAATCGAGAACGGCTCGATGATTCAAACGCGGATCCGAAGCCACATTCATGACCGAACCGGCCGCCCCCGCCTTCGGGTCGGGCGTGCCGAAGACCACCCTCGGGATACGAGCCAAAACGATCGCCCCCGCGCACATGGCGCACGGTTCGAGCGTGACGTAGAGGGTGCAGCGCTCGAGACGCCAATGTCCCACCTCGGCCGCCGCCGCCGTGATCGCGAGAATCTCCGCGTGGGCCGTCGGATCCTGAAGTAGTTCCCGTTGATTGCGACCCCGTCCGATGATCCGGCCGTCCCGAACGACGACCGCACCGACGGGGACGTCGTCCGACGCCGACGTCGCCCGCGCTTCCGCGAGGGCCGCGCGCATGAAGCGCTCGTCCTCGTCGCGCGTCGCCTCAGCCACGGGGCTTTTCCGACGGCATCCCGACCACCCGAACGTCCTGGCGAGGATAGGGAATCTCGATTCCGGCCGCGACGAGTTCGCGTTCGAGCGTCCGGAGCACGTCTCCGCGGATCTTTCCACGCGCCGCCGTGAGCGGAACGAAGAACCCCACTTCGAAATCCAAGCTCGACGCGCCGAAGGCGGTCATCGTGAGTTCGGGGGCCGGATCCTTCAACACCGCCGGGTTCGCGTGGACGACGTCCATGACGCGCTTTTCGAAAGCGACGAGGTCGGTCCCGTAGGCGACTCCGACGGGAATCGCCACGCGGACGCAGGGGGTCCCGGACGACCAATTCGTCACTTTGCTCGCGATCAGATCCTTGTTGGGGACGATGAGACCCATGTTGTCTCCGGTCATCACCGTGGTCGAACGCATGTTGATGACCTCCACGCGTCCGGTGACGCCGTCGACCACCACCATGTCTCCGACCTTGATCGGACGCTCGACGAGAAGAATGAGACCGCTCACGAAGTTGTTGATGATCTCCTGAAGGCCGAATCCGACGCCGAGGCCGAGCGCGGTC
>CAIWVZ010000121.1 GCA_903916245.1 uncultured Planctomycetota bacterium
CGGAAGCGTCCACGTTCCGCGTCGACCGTGCGGTCCAACCCGCGGAAACCGTGGGAAGCGATTTCGTTCCTCTGTCCGAAGCGCTCGCCGCGTTCACGCGGCGGGACGTCGATCGCAGGGACGCCCATCGTCTTCGAAACGGATTGCCGATCGACGGCACGCTCGAGCCCGAGGCCGTCGCGTTCGCGTGGTGGAAGGACCGTCCGTGGTGCCGCCTGCATCCCACGCGTGACGGACGCGTGCGGAGCGATTTGTTCCTCGGCGACGAAGCCGACGTTCCGGAATCAGCCGACCCCGGCGGTTCGCAGAACGAACTCCCGGAATGATCCGACGGACGGCGGACGTCCGTCGAAGATCGGATCGGGCACGTTCGAAAGGAGCAAAGGGCCGTCGCCCGTGTCCGGCGAACGTCGACCGTGGGTGCCCCGAACGATCGACGCATCGAGTCCGATCAGATCGAACGTCGTGCGGAAGCCGAGCGTCTTCTTGAAGAGTCGCCAGGCCGCACCGAGTTTCGGCGCCGGATGCGCGGAATCGAAGAGAAGTTCGCACGGGTCGTATCCCGGCTTCCGGTGGATGTCGACGCAGCGCGCGAAATCGGGAGCCCGCGCGTCATCGAGCCACGGGTAGTACGTGAACCAGCGCCCGGGCGCCGCCACGAGAACGAATTCGCCGCTTCGCGGATGGTCGAGCCCTTCCGCGACGAGTTGCGCCCCTTCGAGCACGCGCTCGACGCCATCGAGATTTCGAAGGACGTCGCGGACGCGCGCCCGAGAAGCCGCATCCCGCACGTAGACGTGCGCAACCTGATGGTCGGAAACGGCGAACGCCTTCGACGCGATCGGATCGAGCAACTCCCCGTCTTCGTCGCGGACGGAGAGCAAGCCCGCGGCGCGAAGCGCACGATTGGGGTGGACGGCGTCGACGGCCCGTTCGATGCCGTATTCCGACCACACGGCGACCCTCGCACCGAGGGCATCGGCGGCCGAAAGGAGCGGGCCGAGGGCCCGATCGACGTCGGCGACGGCACGGCGCGCTTCCGGAGCGTCGGGGCCGAAGCGCTGGAGGTCGTAGTCGAGATGCGGCACGTAGAGCGACACCACGTCGGCCCGGCGGGATTCGAGGATCCTCTTCGCAGCGTCGACGATCCACGCCGAGGACCTCAGATCCGCACCGGGGCCCCAGAAATTGAACAGCGGGAACGTCCCCAAGGCGGACTGAAGATCGTCGCGCAATTCCGGGGGCGACGTCCAGACGTCGGGAAGCTTTCGCCCGTCGGATTTGTATTGGGGACGCGGCGTCGCGACGAGATCGCACGGCGCGCCCATCGCGTACCAAAGGAATAGACGGGCGACGCGCAGTTCCGGCTTCCGGATCTTCAGCGTCGTATGGACGTCCTCGGCCTGCATCAGCGCGTGGGATTGCCGCCAAAGCCACGTCTCGCCGAGTTCGCGAAAGTGCCAACCGTTGGCGACGATTCCGTGTCGATCGGGCGTCGTTCCCGTAAGAAGCGTGGCCTGCGACGTGCACGTCACCGCGGGGAACGGGCAGGGAAGGCGGATCATGCCGCCGCCTTCCGACAACTTGCGGAGATTCGGCGTCGACGCACCGATCATCGACGGAACGAGGCCGACCACGTCGATCAGGAGAAGCGGAGCGTTCGTCACGCGAGGAACCGGGACATGAGGAGCGATCGGACCAAGTCCACGGCGACCGTGTTCTCGCCGCCGCGCGGGATGATGACATCCGCATGGATCTTCGTCGGTTCGCACCATTCGAGGTGCGACGGACGGACCGTATCTTCGTACTGCTTCAGGACCGACTCGAGCGAGCGCCCGCGCTCCGCCGTGTCGCGACGGATGCGGCGCATGAGGCGGAGGTCGTCCGGCGTGTCGACGAACACCTTGATGTCGAGGAGATCGCGGATCTCCGGATGCCACAGAATGAGGATCCCTTCCACCACGATGAGCGGACGGGCCGCGGCGGGGATGGACTCGGAGCGGCGATTGTGGCGCACGTAGTCGTAGACCGGCATCTCGACGCCGTCGCCCGCCCGCAGCATGCGGAGGTGGGCGAGCAGAAGTTCGAAATCGAACGCCTGCGGATGATCGAAATTGACCCGTGCGCGTTCCTCGAAGTCGAGATCAGAAAGATCCCTGTAGTAGGAGTCGAGTTCGATCAGCGTCGAATGCTCGGTGCCGATGGCTTCCCGTACCTTGCGGGCGATGGAGGTCTTTCCCGAGGCCGTGCCGCCTGCGATGCCGACGATCGTGGGACGCTGCATGAAGCTACTCCGGAGTTCCGTAGCCGAGGGGCGCGAGGACGTCGAGGGCCGCCTTGTAGCGTCCGACCTGCGGCATGATGTAGGTTCCGACGACGCGGTCCATGAAACGGGTCAGCATGTCGCGAGCGATCGCGACGCCCTCGGCTTGAGCCTCGGCTCCCGGAGCCGCCTTGCGCATGCGTTCCCGAATCGCGTCGGGAATACTCATTCCCGGCACCTCGTGGTGGAG
>CAIWVZ010000122.1 GCA_903916245.1 uncultured Planctomycetota bacterium
AATCCCCCGCCGCCGTCGCGTCACGCCTTCTCGGCGTCCTCGCCGAGGAGGCCCGTTCGGCGCTCTCGGACGGCACCGTCGGTTCGAAGGACGATCTCGATCTCGCCTCGATCCTCGGGATGGGATTCCCGGCATGGCGCGGCGGGCTCGCCCACGCACTCCTCGGAGACGGGGCATGAACAACCCCATACCGATCCTCGGCGGTGTCCGCACCCCGTTCGTGAAGGCGGGCGGCGTCTTCCGTACGCTCGCCACCGAGGACTTGGGGGCGATCGTCGTCCGCGAAGCCCTCGCGCGCACGGGATTGCGTCCCGACGACGTCGATGCGTTGGTGGCGGGCAACGTCGGTCAGCCGGCGGGCGCACAAAACGTCGCGCGCGTGATCGGCCTTCTCGGCGGACTACCCGCGCGCGTGCCCGCCGTCACCGTCCACAGAAACTGCGCGTCGGGACTCGAAGCCGTCTCCCACGCCGCCGACCTCATCCGCCTCGGCCGGGCACGCGTGGTCGTCGCCGTCGGCGTCGAATCGATGTCGTCGTACCCGATCCACATGAACGACGCCGCGACCGCCTGGTTCGCCGCGATGGCGCGTGCGAAATCCTTCGGTGCGAAGTTGGCCACGCTCGCACGGTGGCGTCCCGGCTTTTTGGCTCCGAAGCCCGCAATCCTCGCGGGCCTCAAAGACCCCGTCAGCGGACTCGGCATGGGCGAAGCCGCGGATCGGGTCGCTCGCGAATGGAACATCGGACGGGCGGCGTGCGACGCATGGGCGGCGGAATCCCACCGACGCGCGACGGCGGCACGGACGCGGCGCACGAACGAGATCGTCCCCGTCGCGACACCCTCCGGCCTCATCCGCGACGACGACGGTATTCGCCCGGATTCCAGTCCCGAAGCGCTCGCGCGTCTCGCGCCGCGTTTCGATCGCGTCCACGGCCTTTCGACCGCGGGCAATTCCTCGCAGATCAGCGACGGCGGGTGCGCCCTCGTGCTCGTGTCGAAGGAATTCCTCGCCGAACGCGGCCTCTCTCAGGCGGGCTACCTCGAAAACACGGCGGTGGCCGCCCTCGAACCCGAACGCTTCGCTCTCGGACCGTTGTTCGCCGTCGACGCCCTGCATCGTGGCGTCCCGATCCCGTGGGAGACCTACGACCACATCGAAATCAACGAGGCGTTCGCCGCCCAGATGCTCGCATGCATCGCGGCGTCCGGCGACGCCGCCTTCGCACGCACGCGCTTCGGTCGCGAGGCGGCACTCGGTGCGATTCCCGCGGATCGTCTGAATCCCGACGGCGGCGCGATCGCGCTCGGCCATCCGGTCGGCGCATCGGGAGCGCGCCTCGTGCTCGGCGCGCTCCACGCTCTCGAACGCGACGGCGGGCGTCGCGCCCTCGTCGCGCTGTGCGTCGGTGGCGGCCTCGGTATGGCCGCGGTCGTCGGCCGCGGCGATTTCGCCCGCTGAAAACGACGACGGCCCGCACCTGCGAGGCACGGGCCGTCCGATCGGGGTCGACGGAATCAGTTGCCGACGCGCTTCGCCGCCGCCATCGCGGTGGTGATCATCGACGCGACGTCCGCCGCGTTCTGCGGGAGGATCATCGTGTTGTTGGTCTTCGCGAGATTCGAGAAGGCCTCGATGTACTGCTCGGCGACGCGCAATTGCACGGCTTCGGCACCACCTGCCTGCTTGATCGATTCGGCGACCTTGCGGATGCCTTCGGCGGTCGCTTCGGCGCGCGCGAGAATCGCCGACGCTTCACCTTCCGCTTCGTTGATCTGCAACTGACGATTCGCTTCGGACTCCTTGATCGTCTGTTGCTTGCGGCCTTCCGCCAAGTTGATCGCGGCGTCGCGTTCGCCTTCGGACGTCAGAATCTGCGCACGCTTTTCGCGTTCGGCACGCATCTGCTTTTCCATGGCGGCGAGCACGTCGCGCGGCGGCGTGATGTTCTTGATCTCTTAGCGGAGTACCTTGACGCCCCACGGCCCGGTGGCCTTGTCGAGTTCTTCGACGACCGCCTTGTTGATCTGACCACGCTCTTCGAACGTGCGATCGAGTTCGATCTTGCCGATTTCGCTGCGCAGCGTCGTCTGCGCGAGCTGCGTGATGGCCCACACGAGATTCGACACGCCGTAGGACGCGAGCTTCGGATCGACCACCTGCATGTAGATCACGCCGTCGACCGTCACCTGAACGTTGTCGCGCGTGATGCAGATCTGTTCGGCGACGTCGACCGCCGATTCCTTCAAGCTGTGCTTGTAGCGGATTTGGTCGAGGAACGGCACGAGGATGTGGAACCCGGCGTGGAGGTTGCCCGAGTACTTACCGAGACGCTCGACGACGTAGACCATCTGCTGGGGCACCACCACCGCGGTCTTGGCGATGATGACGATGACGAGAAGAGCGATCACGACGGTGACGACGAGTGCTTCCATATGCGTTTCTCCCGCGCCTATTCGGCGCGAAGTTTGAGTTTGAGACCTTCGAGGGCGACGACCCGGCAACGCTGGCCTTTGGCGACCGATGTCGCGCCGACGTTTTCGGCCGTCCACGGAACGCCGCGGAGCTCCGCATGCCCGATCGCGCCGGGAGCGATGTCCGACGCCGCCGTCGCGGTTTCACCGACGTACGTGTCGAGATTCGCGGGCGCGATGTTCTTCGCGAGACGGACGAGCGTCGGTCGGAACATCACCATCGTGACGATGGAGACGGCCGACCAAACGATCCACTCCAGGGACCATTCGGTGACGACGCCGAATTTCGCCAACAGGCCGGTGAGGATGCCTCCGACACCGAAGAAGAAGAGAAAAAAACTCCCCGGCGTCAGCACCTCGGCGGCGAGGAGCAGGACACCTCCGACCACCCACATCCACCATTCCATGGGCCATTCTCCGTTCCCGCACTCTAACGAGGACACCGCACCGGCGGCGGCCGACTTCCCTCCATACGTGCGGGATCGCCGTTCTCGAGAGTCCCGGCGGGCGTTTTTTCACGCTCCGAAGGGCGCGCGACGGCTATTCGAAGAGTTCCGCGGCCGAAAACCGCACGCCTTGGCGATCCTTGCCGGAAAGCGTCGGTTCGCCGTCGATCGGCCACGGAATCGAAAGATCGGGGTCGTTCCAAAGGATGCACCGCTCGTGCGCGGGCGCCCAATAGTCGGTCGTCTTGTAGAGAAAGTCCGCGACTTCCGACAACACGAGAAACCCGTGGGCCAACCCCGGCGGCACCCAGAACATGCGGCGGTTCTCTTCGGAAAGTTCGACGCAGGCGATCTTCCCGAACGTCGGCGACCCGCGACGGATGTCCACCGCGACGTCGAACACGCGACCGGAAACGACCCGCACGAGTTTCCCCTGCGGCTGGACGATCTGGTAGTGCAACCCGCGCAGGACGCCCTTCGCCGATCGCGAATGGTTGTCTTGGACGAAGTCGACATCCCGACCGACGGCCTCGCGGAACGCCGCCCGGTTGAACGACTCCATGAAGAAACCGCGGGAGTCCCCGAACACGGCGGGTTCTAAAACATGCGCGTCGTGGATCGCTGTGGCGTGGACTTTCATCGGCGACGCCGTCCGTCCGGACGGCACCGCCCCATTGTACCTACCCCGCCGAGATCGACGACGCGGTCGGTAGGTGCGCCAACGCCGCATCCCAAAGGCGGCGGCGGGCGTCGAGCGCTTCGAGGCCGAACGCCTCGGCTTCGGCCTTCGCGGAGGCGTCGCCTCCGCAGAGGGCATCG
>CAIWVZ010000123.1 GCA_903916245.1 uncultured Planctomycetota bacterium
ACCTTGGGGGCCGCGGAAGTCTTCGCGTGGATCGACGCCGCGTCCAAAGCGCGCCGCTTCTCGCCCGCCGTCTCTCAGATCGTCGCCTTGCCCGCGCCGGGGGAGACCGTCGAAGCCCTCGTCATCGGCACCTTCGCCGAAGGCGATCCCATCTCCACCGTGCGCCCGCCTCTTTCCGCCTTTCGCGCCGCCGTCTCGCTCGTTCCCGACGGCCCGCGCTTTCGCGTCCGTTCGGTTCGGCTGCTGCCGTAGCGATTCCGCCCCGGATCGTTGGTCTTGGTCTTCCACGAGGACGCCGATGTGATCACAGGAACTTCCCCTGCATCGGTGATCATCGGTGGATCAGTTCGATTAGGAACCTAGACGGAACTGGAGATCCGCGTCGACTTGCGCTTCGATGGTTTCTCCGAGACGCCGCACTGCAGTCGGCATTGATCGATGGCCCAATCGACCCAGGCATCGAGGGAAGGTGTGTTCGACGACAAAGGGTTCGATCGGGGATCGATGCATTGCACGTCCGCCGAGATGGTCCGCGTGAGGCGCGCGCTTTCGATTTTCGCCAGTCGATCGGAGGCGGATCGAATCGCATCGCGGGACTCGAGTATCGCCGCCATGACCCGACAAAAGGCGCGTTGGCTGGTACGCCGGATGGGAAGGGGTGCAAGGAGTGCTTCAAGTTCGGCGCGTCGCGTGAGTCGGAATTGAAGGGCGTTGCCGACCGCCGTCGCGCGCACCACTCCGGCGGATGCGAGGCTTACGAGTGCGTCGCTGATCGATCGCTTCGTATAGGCTGCTTCCACCGAAATTTCCCGAGCGTCCAAGGTGCGCGTCTCGTCTTCGACGAGAAGAATGCGGAGAACCTCGCTTCGCGCGGTTGCCCCGAATAGAGCGCGGCAGCGAAGCCCGAGTGTGGCGCCGTCATGCCGTTGCGCGAGTCGGGACTTGCCCGACGCCCGCCAATCGAACGGTTCCCCGGCCCCCGGCCATCGCTGTTTCGTGGCTTTTTGAATTGTGCCTGCGTATCCGGCCCACGCGGTTCCCGAGATACCGTCTTTCCGAAGGTGATCGATACGTGACCGTGAAACGAAGGCGATGTTGGTGACACACCAATCGATGGACTCGTCGCGGAGGCGGGCGTCGAGATCTCCAAGCCGACCGGTGAGCAGAACCATGGCATCGATGTCGATGCACGTGGGAAACCCGCTCTCGGGCCACCCGGCGACGCCGAGGCAACTCCAAGCTCTCCATGAGTAATCGACGAGCCGAGCGCGTAGTTCGTCGATGTCGCTAGAGCAGGTCATCGTTCGTCTCCACATCGAACAAGGCCACGACACTGGCGTCGAGGGGAAAGCGATCGACCCCTCCGAGCAGGAGCAGGCCTGATCCGCCGATTACGGCGATCGTGGCGGATTGAGCGCGGACCGTGAGGGTTCCCCAATGTCCCACGAGCCTCGCCAATCCACTCTTCGTCTCAATTTGTGAGCATATGATCTTCTCGTCTTGAGAATATCATATACCGGAAGTCCGAGGCTATCGGGGACGGTCCTACCGCCGATAGTTGTCCACCATCCTGTAGCGCTTGGCGACGAGATGGAAGGCCAAGGCGGCCGCGAGGGCGAAGACCGCGAAGAAGAACATTTGGAACGCGATCGAACTCACGCCGGAGCGTTCGATCGCTCCGAGCACGGTGTCGTTCTTCACGCCGACGTTCACGATCAGCACCCAAAGGTTGCCGACGGTGACCGCGAGACTCCAGAAACTCATGATCACGCCCTTCATGGACGCGGGGGCTTGGCTGTACGCGAACTCCAGCCCCGTGGCCGAGAGAAGGACTTCTCCGGCGGTGAGAAGGATGTAGGGGAGCACCTGCCAGGCGATGGAGATCGCGCCCCCGCCGTCGATCAGAAGCTGCATGGCTCCGACGACGATCCACGACGCACCGGCGAGGGCCATCCCGAGCGCCATGCGGCCGAGCTGACTAGGTTCCTTGCCCTTGCGGCGGAGCCACGGGTAAACGACGAGGTTGTTGAAGGGGATGATCAGCATGACCAAAGCCGGGTTCAGGGCCTGCATCTGCGCCGGGCTGAACCACGGGGGCTTCGTCATCGCGTTCGCCTGGAACACCCAGGTCGACGCCTTCTGATCGAAGAGCGACCAAAACGGGGTGACCAACGCGAAAATCACCAAGACACGAAGGACGGAACGCACGCCGTCGACGGCCGCGTCCGGGTGTTTGCCGCGCGCGTGGTCGAGTTCGCACCACGTGCCGAGGCCGACGCCGAACAGCACCAAGACGAGCGCGAGGCACAGCGCGATGACGAGCTTCCACCCGAGGACCCAGATCATCGCCACCGATCCGAGCGCGAGGACGCAGCCCGCGATCGCGAGCGCCAACCCCAACGTCACGCCGTCACGCGGGGCGAGGGCCGTGCGGATGACGTTCCAGAAGGAGTGGGGATCCGGGGGAGCGGGCGGGATCTTCACGTAGCGGTGCCTACCGGCCCAGAAGAAGACCGTCGCGATCAGCATCAGCACGCCCGGGATGCCGAACGCGACCGACGCGGCGGGGAGCCCCCACCACTTGGCCGGTCCCGCCCCTTCCAACAACTTCGGCATGATGAGCGACGCGAAGAACGAGCCGAAGTTGATGATCCAGTAGAACGCCTCGAAGGCGACTTTGGCGAGTTGCTTGTTCGACTGGTCGAACTGATCTCCCATGAAGGTCGAGACGAGCGGTTTGATGCCGCCCGAACCGAGCGCGATGAGGAAGAGCCCGGCGTAGAACCCTTTGGGCTCGTTCTCGTAGACGGCGAGCAGCGCGTGGCCGACGCAGTAGACCACCGACACCCAAAGGATGGTGAGGTACTTGCCGAAGAAACGATCCGAGATCCACCCTCCGAGCAGCGGGAAGAAGTACACCCCCGCGACGAAGACGTGGAAGATCTCCTTGGCCTCGCTCTGCGCTTCCGCCGCGGGCAGCGTGGCGAAGAACGTCGAAGCGAGGAAGACCGTGAGGATGTTGCGCATCCCGTAGAAGCTGAACCGCTCGCAGCCCTCGTTCGCGATGATGAACGGGATCTGCCGCGGCATGATCGGCGTCGGCGTGGAACTCATCGCGCGCTACTTTAGCCTCCGCGTCGCGAATGGTGATCAGTCCCGAAGGGTTTCCACGGCGGATTGCCCTTCGCTTTAATTGGCTTATTTGACACACGAGAGGGCATCCGACTATCGTCCATATAGGGACGTTAGTTGGGGCAACTAACGCGCTCTTGCTTCGATTTTCGAAAGGGTAAGTTGGTAGTTAAGATAAGTACTGA
>CAIWVZ010000124.1 GCA_903916245.1 uncultured Planctomycetota bacterium
CTCAGTTGGGAGAGCGCTTCGTTCGCAACGAAGAGGTTGTGGGTTCGATCCCCATCTGCTCCATGAAGCCCGCGGTCTCGTCACGAGCCCGCGGGCTTCGCCCTTTTCGGACACGCCGGGCTTCGAGGTTCGTACCGCACGCGGGGCCGGGGCGGTAAAACAACGCCATGACGACCCTACGAGGCTTCGTGTCGACGTTTCTCCTTCTCGGTGCGATCGTTGCGGCTCAAGACAGCCGACCGGTTTCGGGGACCGGCGGACGCACCTATCGATGGGAATCCGGGTGGGGCGTTTGGCAGAAGGACCCGATCGGCAACACCCACGGATGCGTCGCGGTCGCGTCCGACGGTCGCATCTTCTTCAACACCGATACCGAGGCCGCCATCCGGTGGACCGATGCCGCGGGCGTGCTCGACGGCAACATGGGGAAGGACTACCGTGACGGGCTGCACGGCATGGTCATCGTGAAGGATGCGGGTGAGGAACGTCTGCTTCTGACCCACACGGGGCGACGCGACGTGTCGATGATGACCCTCGACGGGAAGGTCCTTTGGACGCTCGGCTGGCCGAAGGAGTCCGGCAAGTACGCGAAGATGGAGGAGTACGTCCCGACGAGCGCGGTCATGGCGCCGGACGGGAGCCTCTTCGTGGCCGACGGGTACGGCAAGAGTCTCGTTCACAAGTTCGACAAGAATCGGAAGTGGGTCGCGTCCTTCGGGCAGGACGGCAAAGAAACCGAACGCCTGAAGACCCCGCACGGGTTGTTCATGGACGTCGTCGGAGGCACCGCTCGGTTGATCGTCTGCGACCGCGAAAATCACCGACTCATCCGCTACGACCTCGACGGGAAGATCCTCGAGACGTCGACGGAGGGGCTCCGTCGTCCGTGCAACCTCGTCCGCGACGGCGACGTCTACGTCGTGGCGGATCTCGTCGGTCGCGTCACCGTTCTCGATGCCGCGACGATGAAACCGATCGCCCAGCTCTTCGACGAGGCCGATTCCGCCCTGCGCGCCCAAAACGGCATCCCGCGGACGTCGTGGAAGGACGGTGCGTTCATCTCGCCGCACGGCATCGGCGTCGCGCAAGACGGCACGCTCTACGTCAGCGAGTGGTTGTCGACGGGGCGCGTGGTCAAACTCGTCCGTCGTTCCGGCGGCTCCTGATCGACGCGACGCGCGACGCATGAACCGACCGACGTCCGACTCCGGCGTGCCCGAACGCCCGCGCTCCACCCGATTGGGGCGCACGCTCGCCTTGACGGGCATGGCGGATCTGTGGCACGCGATGAGCAAGGACGAGAAGCGTCCCGCGGACTTCACGGGTTTGGCTCTCATGGTCGCGTCCGCCGCGTGCTTTTCGCTGATGGCGGTCTTCATCCGTCTGTTTCTCGAAAAGAGTCCTTCTCAAAGCGTCGTGTTCACGCGCGCGGTGGCGATGACGCTCGTGTTCGGATGCATGGCGTGGGCCAAAGGCGTGCCGCTCGTCGGGCGTCAACCCGGAAAACTCGTCCTGCGCGGTTTGCTCGGATACGGGGCGGTGTCCTGCTACTTCTGGTCGGTCAACCACGTCGGGATCGCGGACGCGGTTCTGCTTCAGTACTCGCATCCGATCTTCGTCGCTCTGCTCGCACCCATGATCCTCGGTGAGATCCCGGGACGGTGGCATTGGCCGTTGGTCGGCATCGCATTCTGCGGTCTCGCGGTGGTCGTCGGTTCCGGATCCGCTCTCGGCGGAGCGATCCGTACCGAAGCGCTCGTCGGACTCCTCGGTTCGCTGCTGTCCGGACTGGCCTACATCACCATCCGCAAACTTTCGTCGACGGAGCACCCGCTCACGATCTTGGTGTGGTTCCCCGCGGTCATGATTCCGGGATCCTTGGCCGGAGTGATCGCGGCGGGCGGCGACGCCTGGCCGAAGCACGGCGGCGAATGGCTCGGTCACGCGTTGGTCATCGTGTCGGGATTGCTCGGGCAATTCGCGTTGACCGAGGGTTTGGCGCGGGCGGGCGCCGCGCGCGCGACCGCCGTCACGATGGCCGGACCGATCTTCGGACTCGCCGCCGACTGGTTGGCCTTCGGGAAGATTCCGGCCGTGGGAACGATCGTCGCGACCGTGATCGTGATGTCCGCCCTGATTCTCCTCGCTCTCGGCCGCCCCGTGGTGAAGGCGGCCGCCGCCGTCTTCGCCGTTCTGGTTTGCGGGGGGACGACTCTCTCCGCGCAGGAACCCGCGGAAACTCCCCGCGTGCGTCGTGTCGCCGCGTTGTTGCGACTCGAGCACGCGCGCATCGACGATCCCGCCGCGTGGCGCGACGCACTGCGATCGCCGCTCGATCCCGGCTTGCTGGTTCAAGGAGTCACGGGGCTCGGGCGCGTCGGACACCCGGATCTGAAGGTCGCCTTTGCGGAACTTCTCCAGGACCGTCCCGGGCCGTGGTCGGAGCGTCTGCAATCCGCGGTCGCGTCCGCGATCGGGCGCTTCGGCGACCCCGATCTCCTGGCGACGTGGCACCGATCGCTCGATGAAGTGCATGTGGCTCGTGCGTTGGGCGCCTGTGGACGATGGCCGTCCGACGCGAAGGCGCGTGCGGAAATCGAAGGGCGCTTGTCGCATCGCGACGTCCCGCCCGCGGACGGCGAGGCGGGCGAGGAGCGGGATCCGATCGCGGTTCGACTCATCCGGCTCACGGGGATGGCCGACCCCGAGGGAGACACGCTCGCCGCGGCTCTGCTCGCGGGGGAGACGGAGACGATCCGACTTCGCGCCGCTCTTCATCGATTCGTCCGGGGGCCGCGTGCCCCCGCGGGTTTGCGACCGCTCCTCGTCGCGCAACTCGACGATCTCGACGGCGAAGTCGCGGGACTCGCGGCGCGCGCCTTGATGCGCTCGGAGGGAGCGGGAGAGCGCGAAGCCGCCGCCGTCGCCGAACGCCTGATGCTCGGTGGGCCGCGACTCGCCACGCTCGATCGCCTCGCCGCACTCGGACTTGCCGCGAACGAGTCGGGTGTCTCCGCGATCCTCGCGCATCTCGCCGCCGCCGACCCGCAGGTGCGACGCGCCGCCGCGGAGGCGTCGGCACCGAAATCGGGAGCATTGCCGGGTTCCCGTCTCCATGGGGTGGTGACGGCGTTGTCTGCGGTGGCCGACGATTCGAAGGAAGTCGACGACGTGCGACGGGCGGCCATGATGTCCCTCGGAAGCGTCGCCCCTGCGACCGCGCGCGCGCGACGCGACGCCTGGCGTCTCTCCGAGGCGCCGATGCTGCGCGGAGCGGCCTTCGCGGCCTCCGCGGTGGGGCGCGTCGACGAACCGCTCGCCGTCGCGTTCGACGATGCCGATCGCCGCGTGGCGCAGAGCCTTCTCGAGGCGGTGGTGGCGCGCTTCGAGGGCGGACGCCCCTTCGAAGCGACGGAGATCGACGTCCTGAATCGATGGTGCGGGTTTGCGGAAAAACCCTCGCCGGCGTTGGAAGGCCGATTCGGGGACGACTCCGTGCGCCGGGCACTGATCGCGCAGATCGCCGCCGGGTTGTTGAAGTCCAAGGTCCGAAGCGGCGTTCCGTCGGGTTGGGTTCGGGAACTTGCGGCTGCGCTCGCCCCCGCCGACGTCGAACCGCTTCAGGCGTGGCTCGAGGTGGCCACGCTCGCTCCGTCCGTCGAGGATCGTCCTTGGCTCGAAGGTCTCCTCGTTCACGAGGTGGACGACATCCGTCACCGAGCGCGCACCGCGCTCGTCGCGGGCGGATTGCGCGTCGAAGTCGCCCGTCGCACGCTCGCCGGAACATCGGCGTCCGCTCTCCCGTGGGAGGAGATCGCCGCGGATCTCGAGGATCCCCGCATTCACGTGTGGGAAGTGGAAACCGAACGCTGCGGAACGTTCACGATCCACCTCGACGACGCCGCCGCTCCCGTCACCGTGTGGCGGCTGTGTCGGCTCGCGCGGGAAGGGTACTTCGCGGGCGGGTCGTTCCACCGCGTCGTCCCGGCCTTCGTCATTCAAGGCGGCTGTCCACGCGGGGACGGTTGGGGCGGCCCCGGATGGGTGCAACGCTGCGAACTGTCCGACCTTCCCTACGAAGCGGGGACGGTAGGCATGGCGCTCGCGGGAAAGGATACGGGCGGGAGTCAGTGGTTCGTGACCCACCGACGCACGCCGCATCTCGACGGACGCTACACCGTCTTCGGGCGGGTCGTCGACGGCATGGATGTCGTCGATTCGGTACTGCCGGGCGAGCGTATCGTCGCGGTCCGTGCGAGGATGTTGCCCGAATGACGACGCGCCGCGCACTCCTACGTATGGTCGCCGGAACCGCGATCGCGGGGTGCGCGACGGCGTCGACGCACGACGTGGACGCCGAACTCGCGCGGCTCCATCGGCGACTCCGCGACCTACCCGCGGAAATCGTCGCTGACGACGAGTCGTACTGGGCGGTGGTGCGTGCCGGTTACGACGTCGATCCCCGCGTGGTGAACTTGAACAACGCGGGTGTGTGTCCGACCCCGAGATCCGTGCTCGAAGCGATGAAGGCCGCTTGGGACGCCGGCAATCCTCTCCCCGCGCATACGCTGCTTCGCGTGCAGGAGAAGAAGGTCGAAGACGTACGGCGTGCGCTCGCGGCGTTTCTGGCGTGCGATCCCGAGTCGTTGGCGATCACGCGCAATGCCAGCGAATCGATGGCGACCTTCGCGCTCGGTCTGCCCCTCGCACCGGGCGACGAAGTCGTCGTCACCGATCACAATTACCCGCGTGTGCTTCAGACGTGGGCGCAGCGTGCCCGCCGCGACGGCATCGTCGTCAAGACCGTTTCGCCCGCATCGGAGGCGAGCGACGACGCCCTGTTCGACCTCGTATTTTCCGCGGTCGGCCCGAAGACGAAGGTCGTCGAAATCTGCCATGTCACGAACGTGCTCGGACGGGTGTGGCCCGTCGCTCGCATCACGGCGGAGGCGCGGCGTCGCGGTATCGTCGTCGTCGTCGACGGCGCCCATGCGGTGCATCATGTCCCGCTGTCGATCGAGGGGCTCGGTGCGACCCATTATGCGGCGAGTCTCCACAAGTGGGTCGGAGCTCCGGTCGGTACCGGCCTCATGGTCCTCGGGAAGGACAGGATTCGGGAACACTTCGCGCTCATGCCTCCTCCGGCGAACCTCGAAGGCGATATCCGCAAGTTCGAAGAGACCGGGACGCGACCCGCCGCCCCGCGGCTCGCGATCCTCGAAGCGTTGCGATGGCAGGAGTCGATCGGCCTCGCGCGCAAACGCGCCCGGCTTTCACGGCTCCGCAGCCGCATCACGGATCGTCTTCGCGGACGCTCCGACGTGCGCGTGCTCGGCGCCGCCGGCGAAGAGCAGGCTCCGGGCATCACGTACATCGCGTTGCCGGGGCGGGATCCGAAGGTCGTGACCGCGCGCCTCTTCGAACGCCACGGCATCCTCGTCGTCGGGGTTCCGGCTTGGCGGGAACCGGGGATCCGCATCTCACCGAACGTCTACACGACGACCACCGATATCGACCGCTTCTCGGAGGCGTTCGAGTCCGTGCTGAAGGAGACGTCGTGAAACGCCTCCTCGCCTTTCTGATCGTCGTCGCGGCGCTCGGATGGGTGCTGCGCGACGCGCTCGACGTCGGGTTCCTCGCGGACGATTGGTATCTCGCCGAGCGGATCGCCGC
>CAIWVZ010000125.1 GCA_903916245.1 uncultured Planctomycetota bacterium
GCGGCGATCCGCGCGGCGGCTTCGGCGGTCGTCTCCGATTTCATGGTCATCCGGACGGTCGCGTGGATACCGCGAACGAACGGACCCGAATGCGGAACGAACTCGACGTCCGGTTCTTGGCCGTTCGGCGCCGCGGCACCGAGGATGCCGCGCATTTCGCGTTCGTGGCGATGGGCGAGCGCGTTGTACGCGTAGAGATTGTGGGCGCGCTCGGGGTGATGCGTACCCGCGACGGGCGTGCGCCCCGAACCCGACGACCCGGTGATCGCGGCGACGAAGATGGGCCCTTCGACGATTCCCGCCTTCACGAACGGATACGCCGCCGTCGTGGCGGCCGTCGTGAAACAACCCGGCTGCGCCGCGTGACGCGGCATCGCCCCTCGATGAAACTCCGGAACCGTCGACACGAATTCCGCCAAACGATGCGGAGCCGCATGCGGCTTTCCGTAAATCGACGCGTAAACGTCGGCGTCGCGGAATCGGTAGTCGGCCGAAAGGTCGATCGCATGCGCGTGCGCCCCCGCGGATTCGGCGGCGGTCAACGCACGGTCGATCAACGCGGACGTCGCTCCGTGCGGGGTCGCGAAGATCATCGCTTCGACGCGTCCCTTCACCCAACCGGCGGTCGCCGCTTCCTCCTGATCCACGAAACGGATGCCGTCGAGGCGCGTGCCCTCGAGATGCGGAAACGCACCGACGACGGATTCACCCGCCTGCGACGTCGTCGACACGCATGCGACGTGCACGGCGGGGTGCAACGCCAACAAGCGCAGCACCTCGCCCGCGACATAGCCTTGGCCGCCGAAGACGCGGATCGGAATCGTCGACTCAGACGGCATCCGCCGAAGCCTCCGCCGCACGACCACCCTTTTCGGGAACCTTCAAGACGCTCAACACGACGTCGGCCAAGCCCTTCGCATCGGAGCGTGCATTGCGACCCGCAACGCCGGTTTCGCCTTCGACGAGACGCGTGCCCGCGGTGTTGTCCGTCGCCGGGCCGGTGATGACGGTCGTCTCGAGTCCGTGGCGTTCGCGCAGGACTCGGACCCCCCCCCATGCCGCGACGGGATCGTTGGCGGCGAGGACCACCGCCGTGAACGTCGCGCGCACCGCGACGTCGTTCAAGATCGCGTCGACGCCGTAGAGACCGAGCAAGCCGTCGCCGAGTTCGAGAACGATGACGTCCGGACGATCGGCGGCGAGCTGGGTGAGCATCGTGCGCGCCGCGCGCGGCGCGGTCGCCGGCGAGGTCGTCACGACTCCCATGTCGGTGAAAATCATCGTGCGCACGGCACCGACGTCTTCCATCGCGAGGATGTCGCGACGCAGCGAAACGCCGGTGCACTTGCCCGCCGCGACCTTCATGCCGCGATGGTCGAACTCCTGAACCAACGCACAGGCGGCGGCGGTCTTGCCCGCGTTCATGCACGAGCCCACCACCGCGACGACGGGCACGCCGTTGACTTCGAGGCGTTCGGAAAGGGGCACCGCGTTCTGGCTGATCACCGCACCGATGCCGATGCGTTCGCCGAGATACGGGAAGTGCAACACCTGTCCCAAGACTTCGCATTCGAACGGCGTTCCGATATCGGGGTTCACCGAGTCACAGATGCCGAGCACGCCGCCGAGATTCAGGATGTTGATCTTGTCCCCGGGCTTGAGCGACGTCGGGATGTAACCCGAGTAGCCGAACAGCGCCTTGCGGTGGCCGAGGGCCCCCGCGATGACGTCACCGGGCTTGATCTGCGAGAACCGTCCCGAAGGCAGTTCGAGCGTGTTGTAGGTTCCCTTGGACGTGAGCACGCGCACGGCGAGCACCGCGCCTTCGACGCATTGGATGTCGGACGTCAATCGCACCTCGCGCGACAACTTGCACGAGAGGGTGACCGAACCGATCTTGTCGAGATGAACCGTTTTCACGCTTCCGCTCCGTTCGCCCGCGCATGCAACATGCCGGGAAGGGCGAGCATGCGCGAGAATCCGCGCGCATCTTCCGGGGTCCATTCGCCCGCGGCTTCGCCGTAGACGGCCTTCGAAGCCGCACGCAAAGACCAGGGCGACTTCACGCCGTCGACCCACATCGATCCTTGGCGGAAGGTCACCATGACGTCACCGCTCACGCGCTCCTGCGTCGACGCGAAGAACGCTTCGACGTCGCGGCACGCGGGTTCGAGCCACTGACCTTCGTGGACCTGATCGCCGTAGAACGACGCCATCATGTCCTTCATGCGCTGCTGCTTTTGAGTCAACACGCACTTCTCGAGTTCGCGATGCGCGTGGATCAGCACGACGGCGGCGGGCGCCTCGAAGGCGACGCGGCCCTTGAGTCCGAGGATCGTGTCGCCGAGGTGGATGCCGCGGCCGATGCCGTAGGGCGCCGCGGCGTGGTCCAACGCTTCGATGAGGGCGACGGTGTCCATGCGACGACCGTCGAGCGCGACCGGGACGCCCTTGTCGAAAGTCAAGGTGTGCGCGGACGGCGCTTTCGGCGCATCGAAGGCGCCCTTCGTCAACACCCATGCGGACTCGGGAATCGACGCGACCGTGTCGAGCGTCTCGCGACCGCCGATGGTGCATCCCCAAAGCCCGCGGTTGATGGAATACGCGGCGCGCTCGGCCGAGGCCATGTAGCCGCGCTCGGTGAGCCACGACGTTTCCTGTTCGCGCGACCAACCGAGATCACGGATGGGAGCCACGACTTCGAGTTCCGGTGCGAGGGTACGCAACGCCACCTCGAAGCGGACCTGGTCGGTCCCAGCGGCGGTGCAACCGTGCGCGACGGCCTTCGCACCGAGACGGCGTGCCTGTTCGGCGCTGACGCGAGCCTGAAGGCTGCGCTCCGCACCGACGCACAGCGGATAGACGTTGCCGCGGAGCACGTTGCCCGCGACGAGCCAACGCAGCGTTTCGTCGAAGAAGGCGGCGCGGGCGTCCACGAGGATGTGGTCTTTCGCGCCGAGTTCACGGGCGCGCTTGTCCAACGCACGGCGCGCGGCGTCGTCGAGACCGCCGGTGTCGACCGTCACGGTGACGACGTCGCAGCCGCGGGTTTCGCGGAGATACGGGACACAGAAAGAGGTGTCGAGTCCCCCGCTGAACGCGAGGACGATGGTTTCCTTCATGACGAACTAGCCTTTCTCTCCGAGGGCGCGCAACAGCGCGGCGAATCGCGACTGCGCGGCTTTGTCCGCGGTCGCGATGAAAATCGTGTCGTCGCCCGCGACGGTTCCGACGACTTCCTGCAAACCCGAATCGTCCACCGCGCGCGCCACGGCGGACGCGTGTCCGGGGGGCGTCTTCACCACGAGCAGATTGGGACCGGCTTCGCGGATCGATTCGAGGTATTCGGCGATGTCGGCCAAAGTCGACGTGGACGCCGGGGACGGCGCGACGAGGGTGTCGGTCTGCACGTAGCAACCGCCGACCTTCGCGACGCGCAGTTCGCGCAGATCGCGCGACAGCGTGGATTGGGTCACGTCGAATCCGCGCGCCACGAGCAGTTCCATGAGCTCGTGCTGGCTGCGTACGGGGGCCGCCTTCACGATCTCGAGGATCGCTTCGTAGCGGTCGGTCCAGCTGTCGGTGCGGTTGGCCATTTTTAGGGATGAAACGAACGCCA
>CAIWVZ010000126.1 GCA_903916245.1 uncultured Planctomycetota bacterium
AGTTGCTCGGTGCGCTCCGCCACGCCGGGGACGCGCTCGGCGGATTGCGACGCCTTCAGGAACGTTGGGCCGACCTCGACGCGAACCTCGCCTTCGGACCCGCGGTGTTCGCGGCTTACGGCACGCTCATGGATGCGATGCGTCGCGGATCTCCCGAAGCCGTCGTCGACGCGTGTCAGGGGTTGTGGACGCTCGGTGACGATGCGATCCACGACGCACGCTTCCGCGCGGGTTCGATTCTCGAAGAGCCGTGGGAGGCGCCGATCGTCCATCTCATGCGTCGCGAGCCGCGTGAAGACGGCGCCCCCGGGCCCGTCGCGGTGCAGCCGTTGCTCGATCGCGATCTTTCCGCCCTCGGCACGGCGTTCCAGCGGGCGCGCGCGTTGATCGCCGCCGCCGATCCCGATCTCGACGTGGAAATCGAGACCCACGTCACTCGACTCAAGTGGTTCGCGGGGCATGGCATCGACGGTGCAGCAAGTCCCCGGGCGTTCGGCGTGGTGTTCCTTCGGATCCCTCTCAAGGAGGAACCGGTGGGCTTCATTCTCGCGCGCTACGTGCGCGAAGCGACGGCGTTCTTCCTCCAAACGCTCAGGGCGCACGACCCGTTGCTCGTCAACGCCGCCGAATCCGCGGGAACCGTCCCCGCGGGTCCGCTCGCATCGGTATTGAACGCCGCTGTGGGGGACTACCGTGCCGGTCGCGTGCTCGACCATGCCGCGCGCTTCCATCCGGGGATCGATCTCGGGAATGCCCGCGAACGCGTGGCCGCGTCGCTCGAGCGCGCCCTCGGGGTGCTGAGGGCTCAGGCGGTCTTCACGCCCGCGGGCGCGCGACTCGCCGCCGGACTCGGAATCGACGCACGTCGACAAAAATCGTAGGGACGCCCGGTCGGTGAACCGCGTCTTGTCATCGGAGATCCCGATGACGACGACAACCGAAGCCGCCTCCCCGTCTCGTGTGTCCGCCGCGCGCTTGCGCTCCTTGCTTTGGGAGCGGGCGATCCGTGCGTGGTTGGTCGACCTCCGCCGCCGCGGCTACAGCCTGCTCACTCTTCGCGACTACCACGGCGACATGGCGCAGTTCGCCCATTTCATCCCCGTCGAACCCGACCAGGTCGCTCCCGCCCACATCGACGCCTTGGTCCCGCACCTCCTCCAGCTCGGGTGTGGAGACGCGGTCGTCCGACGCAAGAAGGCCGCGGTCGCGGGTTTCATCGCGTGGAAGAACTCCGCCGAGCGAGGCGGCGGGACGGGCAGCCTTGTGTGGGATCGCATGCGGGGAGAATCCGGCGAAGACCGCATCTTGGTGGGGCTCCTCCTCTTCACGGGCGTTCGCCTGAGTCACGCGGGCGGGGTCGAAGGACGGGACGTTCGGCTCAAGTCCGAGTCGATCACGTTCCGCAACGCCTGGAAGATCCTCCCGCTGCATCCGAAGCTCCGCGACCTCTTTCTCGAACTCCGCCATGAATTCCCGCTCGCCACCTACCGTCCCGTCATCCCGTCGCCCCGCGGGTTCTCCCTTCACGAACGGACGTTGCACGCCCGATTCCGGCGTCTGATGCGTCGCATCGGCATGCCTCGGATTCGTCCCGAAGACCTCCGTCGCGAGGCGGCCGCGCATCTGTTGCGGCAAGGGACTCCCGACGGACTCGTGTCGGCATTCCTCGGGCGCGATCGCGGATTACCCGTGGCTCCGCGGAAGGGACGGTTCATCGACCTCCGTTGTCTCAAACCGCGGCTCGATACGTTCCTTCAGGAAGTTCCGGCCCGTTCCGATGCCGTCGAGGCGACCGCCGCGGAGGGCGTCGGTTGGCAGGGGTAGCCGGACGTTGCTAGGTTGCCCCGCACGGCTCCCTTTCGGACCGCGCATCCGACCATGCAAGTCAACGCCCTCGATCTCCGCAAGGGGAACCTCGTCCGATACGACAACCGCATCTGCGAGGTCGTGTACTGGAACATCCTGAAGAACGACCGCCGTCAGTTCGTCCAGATGCGCATCAAGGATCTCCTGACGGGGCGGATCAATGAACTCAAGGAGCACAGCGACTCCAAGTTCGACCAACTCGACAACGAAGTGGTCGAGGTGTCGCACTCCTACCGCGAAGGCACGGAAGAGGTCTTCTACACCACGGAAGGTGAAGAGTTGCGCTGCAACATCGAAGCCGCCGCGGATGCCATCAAGTGGGGCTGCGACGCCTATCAGGGTTTCGTCGTCGAAGGACGTCTCGTCACGGTCAGCCCGCCTCAGTCGGTGGTGTGCAAGGTCGTCGACACGTCACCCCCGATCCGCGGCAACGCGGGTTCCGGCCTCAAAGACGCCATGCTCGAAAACGGCATCAAAGTGCGCGTCGGCCTGCTCGTAGACATCGGCGATCGCGTCCGGATCGACCCGGAAACGCTCGAGTTCAAGGAGCGGGTGACCGGCTGAGGTTTCAGCCCGGCGACGAAAAAGCCCTGCGGGAGACCGCAGGGCTTTTTTCATGCCGAGGAGAGCCTGAATCAGGCGTTTTCGACCATGCTCCGGACGTCGTCGAAGTAGGTGCCTTCGAGAAGGGCGGTGGCGTGATGACGGTTCGCCATCTTGAACAAGGCGACCTTGAGGGCCGTCGCGGGGGCCCCTTGGCGGTTCACCGTCCCGACCAACGCGAGGAACTCTTCGCGCTCGGTTTCGGTCACGAGGTTGCGGATCTGGTCGAACCCGTACGTCGCCGCGGAGATCACGCTGGCGGACGTCGGGGTCCGTTCGA
>CAIWVZ010000127.1 GCA_903916245.1 uncultured Planctomycetota bacterium
CCGGCCGGCACGGCCGTCGGCGGCACCACGAACCTCGTCGACATCTGGATGACGACGACGCCGATCGAGATCACCACTCTCTCGAACACCTTCACGAACAACCACGGTGCCGACCGCACTCAAGTGTTCTCGGGTTCGATCACGTGGCCCGCGGGTACCATTGCGGCCCCCGGTCAGTGGGTGACGATCCCGCTCACCACCCCGTTCACCTACGATCCGCACAACGGCAAGGACTTCCTGGTCGAAGTCATTTGCAACGACCCGCTGACCACCGCTTCGACCAACATCGAAGTGTCGTTCGGTCCGACGCGCACGCAGTCGAACAACACGAGCGCCACGGCCCTGACGTCCAACGCGGGCACCGTGACCGCCGCCCTGCTCCAGCTCGGCATCACGCCGATCCCGAACCTCTACGTGTCGTCCTCGGGCAACGGCGTCGGCGACCTGATCCTCGCCCTCACGGACATCCCGAACAACGCCGTCACGGGTTGGACGCTGATCTCGACCTCGGTGAGCGCTCCGGTGGATTCTGGTCCGATCCTCGGGATCTACCCCTCCCAGTTGACGCTCGACATCCTCTTCACCCCTCCGTCGATCGGCAACCCGCTCTCGTGGGTGAATGCAGGCGTCGCGGGACTCTACCCGACGTCACCGCTCGTGTTCGGACCGGGCTCCGTGTCGTTCCTCGCGGGACAGACGTGGGACTTCGTGACCCTCACGGTCGATGCCAATTTCCAGTTCGCCGGACGTTCCAACGTTCAGCGCGTCACTTTCTGATCCCCGAAACCAACAAGACAGGAGCATATTCCCATGCGTAAGTACAGCAACGGGGCTCTCCGCGCCTTCTTGGCGTCGGCGGCCTTTACGTGCGCGCTCTCGGCGCAGGCGTTGTCGGGCACCTACACGGTCGACTCGACGCAGCCCTCCGGCGGCACGAATTTCAACAACCTGACGGACGCGGTCGCCGCCCTCACCTCGCTCGGCGTATCCGGCCCGGTGACGATGAATCTCGTTCAAAACTCGCTCGCCGACTTCACCACGCCGATGGCGTGGCGTCCGTTGGTGAACGCCGGAACGTCTTGGGGCGGCAGCGCCATCCTTACCCTCGACCAGTTCCCGGGCGTGAGCGCGACCAACCACGTCACGTTCCGGACCGCGCCGACCAGCCCCATTACACCCGTCGTCTTCGATCTCGCGGCCTCGGCCGCCGGTGTCGGCATCTTCTTCCAAGGTGCGGACTTCGTCACGATCGAGAACATCGAGATCAAGAACGCGGAATTCGACGCGATCATGTTCTACGGCGAGACGCAGATGATCGGCGGCACCACGACGCCGTCGCTCAACGCGCTTTCGACGGCGGAGAACAACACCATCAAGCGTTGCCGCATTCACGATAATCTCGGGACGGCGATCACGCTCTACGGCAACTCGGCCCAACCCGGCAAGATCACGATCGAAAACAACTTCTTTTGGAACAACGCGCTCGCGATGACGGCGCCGTTCAACAACTTCGGACGCTTCGGCCACATCACGGGACGCCGCAACAACAACGTCCGGATCCGTTTCAATTCGTTCTACCAAGGTCTGCCGATGCCGACGGCCGTGGCGACCAACGGAACGACGACGACGCTCGCGACGTGTTTCCTCGGCAACTACAACAACACCGGGACGAACTTCTCGCAGGTGGCGGGCAACGTGTTCCACATCGACACGCCCACCGTCGGCGCGGGCTTCTACCACTGGGTGAACGTCACCGCGGCGATCAACAACGTTCCCGGTCAAGGCACGGGCTACGCGACCGGTGAGACGATCTTGCACAACAAGAACGTCTACTGGATCACGCCGACGTTGACCTCGATCCCCAACTTCGGCACGGCGCTCGGATTGGCCCGCGCGAATCTCGCGGCCTACCAGGCGGCGATCGCGGCGACGGCCGGCACGTCGGGCGGCGATACGGGTTCGATCTTCGCGGATCCGCTGTTCGGCGGCCCCACGACGGGTGTCCTCGCCGTGGCCAGCGGCTCGCCGGTGACCGACTTCGGCCCGACGAACCTCGGCATCGCGGTCGACATCAACAACCTGCCGCGCCTCGGCACGGCCCCCGACGCCGGTGCCGACGAAGCCCCGGTTCCCGGTGCGGGATTCTTCGCGACGAACACCACGGGTGCGGCGCCGCTCACGGTGAACTTCACGGATCTCTCGTTCCCGCTCGGCCTCGCGCCGATCACGTCGTGGGCGTGGGATTTCGACGGCGACTCGGTGATCGATTCGACGCTGCAGAACCCGTCGTTCACCTACCTCGTTCCGGGCATCTATTCGCCGTCGCTGACGATCTCGGACGGCACCCCGGCGGGCACGAGCACGGTCACCGCAGGCAACCTCGTCAATGTGGACCCGTGGGTCCTCACGGCGACGACCACCGGACAAGGCGATCTCACGATCACGCCGGTTCCGCAGATCGGCTTCCCGGGCACGGCGCAGGGCTACACCCTGCTGTCGCTCGCGACGGCGGCTCCGGTCGGCACGGGTTGGTTCGGCGGCATCACCTTCGACCCGCTGACCCTCGCCTGCCTCCAGACCCCGGCGTCGGTCGGCAACCCGCTGCACTACTTCACGGGCGTCCCGGGTCTCTACCCCGGAACCACCGCGTCGGCGCCGTTGGCGCTGCCGCCGGGCACCCTCTCGGGCATCTTCCCGTCGGGAACGACTTTGGATCTCGTGCAGGCCATGTTCGACGGCGTGGGCAACCTCCTCGGCCTGTCGAACGTCGTGCGCGCGAACCTCTGATCGCGGCGATCGGGTCGCACCGCGATCCCGAATCCGAGCGCCCCGGGCGGTATCACCGACCGGGGCGCTTCATTTTCCGTTGCCTCGACTCCCCCGAAACCGTAGTTTCAGCCACCCGTCGGCGACGGGAACGAAAGGGAATGCCATGACGTCCGGGACCTACGACGCCGAAAACCTCAAGTGGCAGGAGAAAGCACGCAACGTCGCGGAGAAGGTCGTTCGGCCCCTCGCCCGCAAGTACGACGAGTTGCAGGAATACCCGTGGGAGATCAAGGACGCGTTGGCCGCCGAAGGCCTCCTGTCCGTGTGGATCCCGAAGGAGTACGGCGGGGCGGGCGGCGGCGTCGCCAATCTCTGCATCGTGGTCGAAGAGTTGTCCCGCGCGTGCCCCGGAGTCGGCGTTCTCTTCGCGGTGAACGCTCTCGGTTCGTTCCCGATCATCATTTCGGGCACCGAAGAGCAGAAGAACAAGTACCTCCCGAAGATCGCCGCCGGGGAGACCCTCATGTCCTTCTGCCTCTCGGAGAAGGAAGCGGGCTCCGACGCGGGTTCACTCCGGGTCCGCGGTGTTCCGCAGACCGACGGCACCTGGAAGATCTTCGGCGAAAAGAAGTGGACGACGAACGGAAGCGCCGCCAACCTGTTCACCGTGTTCGCGGTGACGGACCCCGAGAAGGGATCCCGCGGGATCTCGGCGTTCCTCGTCGACAAGAACGATCCCGGCTTCTCGATCGCCAAGGTCGAGGACAAGATGGGCATCCGTTGCGTCCCGGTGGTCGAAACCCGATTCGACGGCGTCACCGTCGGTCAGGACCGTCTCCTCGGCGGCAAGACCGGTCTCGGCTTCAAGCACGCCATGCAGACGCTCGACAAGGCACGTCCCGGTGTGGC
Organism: uncultured Planctomycetota bacterium; assembly: GCA_903916245.1. Taxonomy (GTDB): domain Bacteria; phylum Planctomycetota; family CAIWVZ01; genus CAIWVZ01. The sequence continues at coordinate 3,679 of CAIWVZ010000127.1, forward strand.
GGCACAGGGTGTCGGATGCGCCCAAGGCGCCATGGAATACGCGTTGCGCTACACCACCCAACGCATCCAGTTCGGCGAGCCGGTCTCGTCGAAGCAGATGGTGCAAGGCATGCTCGCCGACATGGCGATGCAGGTCGAAGCGGCGCGCCAACTCGTCTTGGCGGCCGCCCGCAGCCTCGATGCCGGAGACCCCAAGGGCTCGAAGCTCGCCGCCATGGCGAAGTGCTTCGCGACGGACGTCGCCATGAAGGTCTCGGTCGATGCGGTGCAACTCTTCGGCGGCTACGGCTTCATGCGCGACTACCCGATCGAGAAGTACATGCGCGACGCGAAGATCACACAGATCTACGAAGGCACCAATCAGGTGCAGCGCATGGTGATCGCGCGCAACATGATCAACGAGGCGAACAACTTCGCTTTCCTCGACGCCTTCATTCCGAAGGAATCGCAGTGGAAGTACGAAGGCTGAAGCCTTCCGACGGCGGCACCCCGACGATCGGGGTGCCCGCCGCGCCGTCGCCGAATCTCAGCCGCAGGCGATGAATTCGACCTGAATGCGCTCGGGAATGACCCCCGCATCGGCGCCGCGATCGAGGAGGAGTTGCACCGCCCGACGCGTGTCCGCGGACATTTCGATCGTCTGCGCATTCACGTACATGGCGACGAACGCGTCCGCCTTCTCGCGATCGAGTCCACGACCGAAACCCATCGCGTAGGTGAGCGCGTCGTCCCGATGGGTAAGTCCCATTTCGATGGACGTCTTCAGATGCGCCGCGACCTGTCCCAGCGTCGGTTGGCCGAGATCGCGACGGATGGCGTTGCCGCCGAGCGGCAGCGGCAATCCGGTCTCGTCGAACCACCACTCG
>CAIWVZ010000128.1 GCA_903916245.1 uncultured Planctomycetota bacterium
CTCGCCACGCGGTCGCGACGGGTGTCCATCCTCGTCCGCAATCCCGCGCGCGAGCGCTTCGTGCCCACTTCCGTCACGATCCACCGTTCCGGCGACGCCGTCGAACGCGTCTTCGACGTCGTGGTCGACGCGACCGGATCCCCCGACGGTCTCGCCGCCGCCGTCCGTCACGTCCGCCCGGAAGGCGTCATCGTCCTCAAGTCCACGACACACGCAGCGGTGCCGCTCTCGACCGCCCCTTGGATCATCGACGAAGTGACGCTGGTCGGGTCACGCTGCGGCAATCCCGCGACCGCCGTGGACCTATTGGCGACGCACGCGGTGGACCCGCGCGATCTCGTCACGGCGGAACGGCCTCTCGAACGCGGCGTCGAGGCGCTGGCACTCGCGACGCGCCCCGAGCACGTGAAGGTCCTGCTGCGCCCCTAGCCGCCGCGCGGCGGTCGCGGTGGAGGCGGCCCACCCGGGGGGCCGGAAGGACGCGACGTACTGCCGAGTCGGTCGCGAATCTCACGCGCGAGACGGCCACGGGCACGCTCGGGCAGCCTCGACATCGCCTGCATACGCTCCGGCAGCAACGCCTCCGTCAATCGCGGATGCGATTCCCCTTTTTCGATCGCCTCGGCGACTTGCGTGCGTTCTTCGGGCGAAAGCCCGCGGAGTCGATCACGTTCGCGCCGCGTGAAGAACCGGAAGTTGCGCAGATCGTCGACTTCGGGATGTTCGAAGAACCTCCGCGGCGACAACCGGGCGAGTTCGTCGCGAATGTGCGGCGGCATCCTGTCGAACTCGGGCTTCAAGCGCACGAGCAGCGTCCGCTTGCGGAGATCGAGGGTGATTTCCGCACGCTCCTTCAGCGGCGCGGCACGCCATCGCGCGACGTCTTCCTGCGTGGCGACGACGGCGGCGACGGCTTCTTCCGCGGCGCGCTCGAAGGCGAACTCCAAGCGGAGAGTCACGATCGCCGCCTTCCGTTCGACGGGATCGCTCACCGCATCGAGAGCGTCACGACGCTCTTTCGGGAGCGCGTCGAGGAAGGCCGCCTCCTCGCGCACGCGACGGGCTTCGCCCCATGCATTCACGATCGAAGCGCGCTCCGACGGGCCGGCGGCATCGAAGGCCTTGCGTTCGGCGTCCGTCGCCTCGTCGAGGAATCGCTCGACGTCCCGATCGACCCCGCGGCTTTCCGGGCGACCACGCCCGGGTTCGGGCGGACGAGGCTCGCCGGGTGCGCCCGCGCGCGGCGGGTGCGGAGCCGGAGGACGCGGCGGACGCTGGGCCCACGCCGCATCGACGAAAAGCAGGCCCGCGAGAACGATGCCGACCACGGCGCGCATCAGTCGTCCGTCCCGAAGAAGTCGGCATCGACCGACGAGATGATGGCGAGCGTTTCGGTGAGTTCGCCCAACGCCGCCGCCTCGACCATCGGCACGGAACCCGGAGGTTCCGGCGCGATCTCGACGGCGAGAAGTACGGCGGCCGCGATCGACGCGGCGGCCGCCGCGCCGCGCCACGAGCGCCACCACGGCGTCGCTTCACGAGCGACGGCACGCGCCACGGCGGCGGCGACACGGAATTCGGCACCCGCCCGCGGCTCGGCGGGCAAATGATCCAACCAGTCCTTACGGGGGTCGGGCGTCGACGTCATCGGCGATCTCCGTGTTCGGAACGAGCGGGGTCGGGCGTGGTCGCCCCGTCGGCGAGGAGCACGTGCAAACGGGATTTCGCGCGGTTCAACAGACTCTTCACCGCTTGCAGCGACAGGTCGAGCGTCGCGGCGATGTCCTCGTACGAAAGCCCTTCGAAACGAAACAGGAGTACCGCCGCACGCTGCGTCGGCGGCAGTGCGTCCACGGCGCGACGCACGCGCGCCGCGAGTTCGGCCGCTTCGAGACGCGCCGACGGTGCGGGCCAAGCGACATCCTCGATCGTCGCGGACAAAGGGCCGCCACCGTCGACGGTCTCCGCGTCGAGGGAGGCCGCGTGTCGGTAGGACTCGCTGCGCAGACGATTCAGATGCGTGTTCACGGCGATGCGATAGAGCCACGTGCGGAACTTCGCCCCCGCAACGTAGGCGTGCCGCGATCGCCAAACCCGAAGCCACGTTTCCTGCGCGAGATCCTCGGCGAGTTCCTGACTCCCGCATTGGCGGACGAGGAACCGGAGGAGCGGCGGGGTGACCTCGGTCACGAGGCGGTCGAACGAACCCGAATGGTCCGCCGCCGCCTCCAACATGAGGCGCACCTCAGGATCGCTTCGTGGAGTCGCGTCCATCGGCCCCCTGTAAACCCCCGGCTCGGCCCCAAGTTGCTGCATCCCGGAAAAAAGTTGTTCGGATGCAACCAACGCCCGGACAATCATTTACGACGCATCGAGCGTCTTCAAGATTCCCGCCGTCCGCAAGGTCACGTCGGTGTAGCGCTTGTGTTTGCCCCGCCACGACTCCTCGAGGGGGAACCACGGATAGAGCGACGGAGTCTCGTGCTTCTCGATCCACGCGTCCCGGCGGAACGCCCCGTCGGGATCCATGTTCGAGAGAATCTCTTCGAGAAGGCCGACCGCCTTCGGCGTCTCCGGGAGGCGCCCGAGACGCGCCAAGAGATCCAGATCGCGCAAGAGGAAAGCGATGCCGCCCTCGGCGAAACGCGCGGGCGCCCAATCGACGATCCGAGGAAGGCGAAGATCGCAAAGTGGCTTGCCGCGTGCCCGCAACCGCCAATGCGGAGAGGCCGTCCACGCGAACAGACGGTCGACGACGCGCCGACGCAACATCCCGCCCTTCGGGTGCGCGCGCACCCGCGGCGACCACGCGAGCACGTCGAGCGTGACGTGATCGAGGGGGATGATGCCGGGAGCCAGAATCGCCCACGTCACCCCCGCTTCGTCCGTTTCCTCACCGACGGTGTCGACGGGGACGATCGATCCGAGTTCCTGCGCGATCAATCGCTCGATCCAAAGATCGGCGTGCGGTGCGACGCGCGGATCGTCACCGAGCCCGGCACGCGACAGAGCCGCCAACGCGAGGCGGAAAAGCAGATCGCGAACGTCGGTGTCTCCCCCCGGCCCGTGACCGACGACTCCGGTGAATTCGTGGAGATCCGCGCGGCACGAAGGAACCAAGTCCGTCAACAGGCGTTCGACGACGGGCAACGCCGAAGGATGGTCGGCGGAAAATCCGCGCTCGACGAGGAAAAGGAACTCCGAGACCATCCCCGGGCCCTTGCGGCGCGACGGATTCGGCGCTTCGAACATCGCGAGCTTGCGGCGCCACGTGCCTTCGGGATCCTGCGCCGCGATAACCTTCTCGCTCGGCGGGAAATCATGCAGGGCCCGACGCGCGGCCACGACGTCGCCGTGATCGTCGGGGAGTCCGACGATCTCGGTCAACCAACGCCATCGGATAGGCGGGGCGGCATTCGCGAGAAGCCACGCGCCGGCGCCTTCCGGCAAGCGATCGAGCCAAGTCCCCACGCGGTCTTCCTCCGACCGACGTGGGGACGCGGCATTCCGGCCCCTCGACGGTCAGGGAATGATATCGAGTCGGGAAGCGTCGCTCGCGTACACGAGATTGCCGCTTTGGTCCACCAGGGCATACGCGTGATGGATCGTGGCACCCGCGATGCCGGGGATACCCGGCGGCAGGGTCAACGAGGTCACCGCGGTTCCCGCACCGGAAAGCGCTCCGAACGTGTTCGACCACGGAGCGGTATTCGGGTACTGGATGAGGTAGGAGAAGAGGAAATCGGGATTCAGCGGGATCACGAAACTCCCCACCACGAAGCCGGGGGTGGAACCCGAGGCGGACGCCGCGACGACGTGGGTCAGATTGGCGAACGACGGGCCGGGCTCGAGGAACATCGTATGCACGCCGCCCGCGGACGCCGAGATCACGTCGCTGACCGAACGAAGACCGCCTACACGGCTACGGACGATCGCGGAGTAGCTCGACCCGGTCGTGGCACCCGGGAAGTTCACACGGTAGGCGAAGTCGCCGGAATTGTTGAAACCGAGCGCGCATCCGTCGCCGCTGTTGAACTGCAACGCGCCGAACGAAGTGACGTTCCAGGTCGACGTCCCGATGTTCATCGATTCGCCTTGGAGCAGCACCAAACGGAGACCGACGACCGGATCCCACGACCAAAGCGACGACACGGACGTCGTCGCGGCCGCATCCACCAACGAGTTGGTGAACAACACCTGCCCGCGGGCATTCACGTGGATGCCGCTGCCCGTCAAGGTATCGCCGAACAAAAGCCCGCCGGCGCCGGGGGCGACGTCGCCTTCCCGGGCGACGAGTTGCAACGAACCGGGGATGCCGGTCCAAATCCCCGAATCGTTCGAGGTCGACGTGCTTCCCGTCGCGACGCAATTGGCCTGGAAGACCATGAGTCCGTTGTTCGACATACCGACGCTGGCGTTCGACACGGTATTGAGAGTGGCCCCGCCCATTCCGGGCATCACCGTTCCCTTGCGAAGCGCGAGCGAGAGGGACCCGGGTCCGCCGACGAAAAGGCCGCGATCATTGACGCCGGAGATCGTGTCGCCGCCGCTCAACTCGACGGACATCACGCAGTTCCCCTGATTGTCGAAACCGTTGGCTCCGACCGACACCGACCATGAATTGGTGGCATTTCCGAAGACGGCGCCGACGGTTCCGGGTGCCGCATCACCTTCCCGCACGATGAGTTCGTTGCCGA
>CAIWVZ010000129.1 GCA_903916245.1 uncultured Planctomycetota bacterium
CTCTTGCATCGGGAAGACCTGCGGGCCGAGTTCGCCCTTCGCCCATCGAAGCATCGCCTGCACGATATTCGCCCGCACGTGGCGGTCCTGCGGGCGACGCGGGACGAGCTCGGGGCCGGAGTCGGTCGAGAAGATCACCTGATCGGTCGACGCTTCGACTTCGTCCTGCTTGAAGAGATCGGATCCCGACTTGTAGCCGGCGAAGTACACGACTTGGCAGCCGTTGTCCTTCAGCGCCTTCGCGATCGAGAAGAGCACCGCATTGCCGAGACCGCCGCCCGCGAGGACGACTTTCTCTCCGCGCGGGATTTCGGTCGGCGCACCGGTCGGCCCCATGCACACGACTTCCTGGCCGATCTTCAGACGCGCGCAGAGATTCGACGACCCGCCCATTTCCAGAATGATCAGCGAAAGCAGTCCCTTTTCGGGATCGGTCCACGCGCCGGTCAGCGCGAGACCTTCCATCGCGAGACGGATGCCGTGGACGAGTTCCGCCTGCGTCTCGAAATCCTGGAGACGATAGAACTGTCCCGGTTGGAACTTGCGGGCCTGATACGGCGCGTGCAGGACGACCTCGACGATCGTCGGGGTGAGGCGTTCGACCTTCACGACGCGGGCGCGGAGATCACGATCGAGCCGCGCGCAGACGTCGCGGAACGACTGTTCACGCGCACCTTGCCCCGACGGTTCGAGGTGGCGGATCCGTGAGCCGAAGAGGTCGACGACCTTGCGATAGCCGTTGCGGGCGGACGCCATCGCCTTGACGACGTTTCCCGCGTAGGCGGGATGGTTGTCTCCGTAGTAGGAGACCGTGAGTCCGTCCTTCGTGTACGACGTGAAGAAGGACTCGGACGCCGGGCCTTCGCCGAGCGCGACGGCGCCGCCGTCGAAGGTCGCCGTGAACGGCGCGAAGAATCCGCCCTTCGGCTGCATCTTGAACGTGCCGGGACGTTCGCGTTCGTAGATGGTGTTCGGGCTCGTCCCCGCCGCGACCATCACGGCGCGCGCCGGAATCTCCGTTTCCAACGACTTCCCGTCCTCGCCCTTCACCGCACGGGTGAAGCGAACGGCACGTACGGAACCGTCGGAAGCCGCGAGGCATTCCGTCGGCGAAACGTTTTCGATGAATCCGATGCCCTCTTCGAGCGCCTTCACGACTTCTTCGTGATTCAGGCGATAAGCGGGCGAATCCTGCAACGACTTGCGGTAGCAGATCGTCACACCGCCGAGGCGTCGGGTGATCGACACGAGGTCCGGCTCTTCGCCCGCGGCCAAGGCGCGCTCACGCTCCGCGCGATAGAGCGCGGCATGCGCGAGCAGTTCGTCCTGGTCCGCCTTCTCTTCGGAGGTCAAGCGCGCGACGTAGGCGTCGAAACGGCCCTCCGCCCGCAAAAGCGCGGTACGCGCGGCGACGCGCTCGCAGAGCAGCGGGTAATACGCGAGAAGTTCGGTGGCCGTATCGATCGCGGTCAATCCTCCGCCGATGACGACGGCGGGCAGACGCACCATCAAATTCGCGAGCGACGTGTCGCGGGTCGCTCCGGTCAACTGCAACGCCATGAGGAAATCGCTGGCTTTGCGGACGCCGCGAATCAGGTTGTTCTTCATGTCGACGACGGTCGGCTTTC
>CAIWVZ010000130.1 GCA_903916245.1 uncultured Planctomycetota bacterium
CCTCGATTTCCTCGAAGCCGGGGGCGAGGGGAACGACGACGGAAGGGGACTTCTTCATGGCGAGATTCGGGGTGAGGGGGAGGGCGTGGTCCGGGGAGATTTTCCGACCCCGGGGCTACCTATCCCGTTGATACGACCCATGGTAGACGCCCCTCCCGGATTCCTCACGGGGTAGTGGTCCAATCGTTGCAAATCGCCCGGGAAATCCCGTCCCCCCTCGTCGGTCACCCTTTTTTGACCCGGGTGAATTCTTGTATCCTTCACGTACCCAGCAACGCGATTCGGGGTCACTCCCGGGTCGCCCACGGAGTCGAGCGCCGACTCCGAGGAGATCTCGATGAAGTTCGCACGCACCTTTCTGACCGCCGCGGTGGCCGCAGCCGCCGTGTTCGCTCAATCGCAACCCAACAGCTTCACGGCGACGTTGACGATCGACGCGAACGACGGTCCGTTCTACCCGATGCAGATCAACATCCGGACGAACACGCAGTCGACCATCTCGGTCTCCGGTCTCCCGGGGCGCGTCTACGCGATCTTCCAAACCGTCGGCAACCTCGCGGCGGTGCCGACCTTCTTCAACAACGTGGGTTACGTGCATCTTCCGCTCGCGCCCGCGCCGATCATCGCCGTCGACGGCTTCGCGAATCCGCAGGCGTACAACACCGGACCGAACGCCTTCCAGAGCTTCCCGGTGAACATTCCCGCCGCGGGCAATCCTCCGGCGGGCGTTCCGCTCAACACGTCGGTGTGCCTCCAGGCGATCGTGCAGGACACGACGTCGCCCGTCGGCATCACGCTGACCGCGGCGACGCGCGCCACCGTCACGCAAGGCCCGACGATCACGAACCTCGCGCTCCCCGGTGAAACCGCACTCCCGGTGACGATGCCGACCGGCCTCGTGCTTCCGTTCTACAACGCGAACTACAGCACGATCTACGTCTGCGAAAACGGGTTCATGACGTTCGGCACCCCCGACACGGACTTCACGCCGACGCCGCCGGAATTCGAATCCGGACCGCCGCGTATCGCCGCGTTCTGGACCGACCTCGATCAGTCGAGCGGTCAAATCCGCGCGACCACCGACGCGAATCCGCCGGGACTTTTCCCGTATTGCAAGGTCGACTACGTCGGCGTGATCGACTGGTCGGGCGTCGGCTTCGTGCACAACTTCTCGATGTACATCGACAACCAAGGTCTCGCGCAGATCATCTATCCGCCGTCGAACTTCGGTTCGATCTTCGAGACCGCGATCGGCATCACGAAGGGTGGCGGTGCGTGGCCCGCGGCGAACACGCCGGCGACGTGCAAGGATCTCTCGGTCATCCAAAACAACGGCGGACAAGCCGGCGCGACCAGCGAATCGTTCTTCGAGTGGTTCGGTCAGACCACCATGCCGTATTACACCTACGGCGTGAACCGCACGTACGACCTCGCGGGCCGCACGCTGACGTTCTTGCCGAACAACGGTGCGTCGTCGACCCTCGTCGGTCAGACGTCGAAGTACTACTACTATTGATCCGTAGGATTGCGATCCTCGGAGTCGCGTGCTGCGCGACGCTCGTCGCGCAGCAGCCGAACTCTCAAGAAGCCGCCTTGGTCCTCGATGGCCAAGGCGGTCTCGTTTGGCCCGCGTCCATCGCGGTGCGCAACGGCCTCGCGTCGTCGATCGCGGTGTCCGGCGGCCCCAATCGTCCGTTCGCCGTGTTCGCGTCGGCGACCGGACTCGTCGCCGCGGGGACCGCCACAACGGGCGGCGGCATCTGCGACGTCCCGCTCGCACCGGCACCCGTGGCGGTCTTCGACGGCTTTGCTCAGCCGACCGTCTTCAACACGGGTCCAACCACGACGTGGTCGTTGCCCGTCTTCGTGTCCTCGTCGGTCTTCGTGGGCAGCCGTCATGCGTTTCAATCGGTGGTGGCGTCGCCGAGTTCGCCGACGGGTTGGACTCTCTCCGGTGCGACGGAACTCGTCGTCCAACAGGGTCCGATCACGACGTCGTTTTCGCTCGGCGACGACGGCGTACTTCCCGTGCCGCTGCCCGCGGGTGTCGCGATCCCGTTTTACGGGACGTCCTACACGTCGCTTTTCGTGTGCGTGAACGGCTTCGTCACGTTCGGCGGCCCCGACTCGGACTTCACGCCGACGGAGTTCGAATTCAACTTCGGCCTACCGAGGCTCGCTCCGTTCTGGACCGATCTCGTCCAAGGCTCCGGTGCCGTTCGCGCGATCGTGGATGCCTCGCCTCCGTCGGGCGTCCCGACCGTGCGTATCGAATGGTCGGGCGTCTCGGACTTCGGAGGTGCGGGGTTCCCGCACGACTTCGCCGTCGATATCGATGCGCTCGGCGCCCTCACCCTTTCATGGCCCGTGACGAACTTCGCGTCGATCTATTCCACGCTGATCGGCATCGGGCCGGGTTACGGCCTGTCGCAGGCCGGGATCAAGGACCTCGGCACGTTGAGGACGCAGGCGCCGCTCGGTTCGGTCAACGAATCGTTCTTCGAATGGTTCGGGCTCGCGTCCATGCCCGGCTACACGCCCGGTGTGAATCGCCCATACGACCTCGCGGGCGTCGCTCTTCATTTCCTGCCGTCCGGATCCGGAACGACACCGGCGTCCATCTCGTCGCGTTACGTCATGTACTGAATCGCGACCGCCGTGGTGGCGTCAACCGCTGTTCCATCGCGCCATCGGGTCGCGGCCGGCGCGGGGTCCCAACGCGAACACCGCCACGAGCAACGCCGCCGGAACGAGATGCATGAGAAGACGCGATCCGGCGGTTTCGACTTGAGTCGACACCCACATGGGCGTCGCCAAGATGGCCGCGAGGTAGGAGACCGACAAGCCCGCGACCAAGAGGGTCGCCGCGCGAAGCGGGCCCGTCGCGAGCCGGGCGAGTTCTCTCGGTGCGAGCAAGACCGCGGGAGTCAGAGCCGCGACCCCGAGCACCGGAATCGACATGGCGAGGAGTACGGGATCCGCGACGATGGCGTCGAGGACGGCGGGCAACCGCATCGCATCGAAGCGTCCGACGCCCGAAGGCCACGGGAGTCCGTGGACGATGCGAACCAGAATCTCGGGGACCATCACGACGACGGCCGCGGCGAGCACCCAAAGGGGGGTCGTCAGCCTGCGCAGCAGGAGACCGCGCCCGCTCACGGGGTCGAGGGCCGGTTCGAATGCCGCCACTCCCATCGTCACGAGCAGGAGCGCTTCACCTTCGCGCTTCGTGAAGGCCGCCGCGCCGGCGACGATGCCGAGCAGCGTCGCGAGGCGCCACGTGCAGCGATGCGTCAGAAGCAGGGTGACGACGAGAGCGACGTGCGCCGTGAACGGGGTGTCCGCATATCCCGTCGATGCATGGTGGGCGAGCGGGGCGAGGCAGGCGACGACCGCCAGTCCGACGGCGACGGCGATGCGCTTGCCGCCTTCTTGAAGGAGAGCGCCGAAGCAGGCGAGGATCGAGAGGATCGAGAGCCAGGCGTACGCTTTGGAGACCGCCAGTCCGTGTATACCGCCGACGGCCAGTCCCGCGGCGTGGAGCAGACTGACCGCGTGCGGATAACCGGCGAGCGGTTGTGAAGCGGCGTCTTGGCCGAAGCCTCCCGCTTCGACCAACGCGATTCCTCGTCGTTGCCACAACACGAGAGCGTCGCCCTCGCCGTACGGTGATCCCAAGCGGGCGAGCGTATCGCCCCCAGCGATCCACGCCATCCACGCGAGCGCCGCGATCACCATGGGCGGGGCGAGGAGTGCGTCGAAATCCTTCGGACGAACGACGAGCAAGAGCACCGCACCGCACGCCCAAACCCACGGAGCGCTCGGAGGTAGACCCGCGAGGAGCGTGGCCCCCATCAGCCACGCGGCGACGGTGCTGCCGAGAGGCCATGCGGCGGCGAGCCGCAACATGGGTGAGTGCCCCGCCGGGAGGACACGCCCCGCAAGTCCGAGTCCGCCGACCCAAACGATCAGCGCCCAAGCCGCGGCGGCCGTCACGTGCCGCGCCTCGCAACGCGCAACGGCTTCGGAGCGGAGACCGTTTTCCAATCCGAGGGGACGCCACCCGTCAGAAAACACCAGAGGGTCTTCGGGTCGGATGCGGGGTCCGGCGCTGCGGCGGAAAAGAGGAGCCCATGGCGCGGAGCCAAGACGCGTAGGAGCAACTGTTGTCGATCCGATAGGGGGCCGACGACTCCGAGAGGGGTTCCCGATGGAAGCGCACGGGCGAAGACGCCCCACGCCTCCACGACGTCGTCGCCGAGTTCCGCGCGCAGGATGTCGACATCCATGGCCACGCTCCCGCGGTCATCGGGACCCCACGGGGGTCGGATCGCGAGAAACCACAGCGATAGACCCAAAGATCCCGCAGCGATCGTCGTGAGAATGACGCGCTTCATCGCGGCGGGTGCGAGGAGACTGAGCGACAGCGAGGCGCCGACGAGAATCAGCGCCAACCCCAAGAAGCGCGAGAGGACACGATCCGTCGCCACATCTCCGCGACCGAGCGCGGCGAGTTGAACCTTCATCGGCGTCGAGAGAGGGAAAGCTTCGCGATCACCATCCGAGAGCCGCGCCGCCTGAGCCCAAACGGTCTCCGGTAGACGGGCGGTCAGCGCCGGGTCGAGGGGGATGCGGAATACGATCTCTCCCGCATCGTCGGTGAGGCCACGCAGCGAAGGCTGTTCGCGCGTCGCCGCGAGCAGGAGATCCGTCTCGGACAGGTTCCGTCCCGAAGGATCGAGCGCGGTGGCCAACGCGACGGCGACCCGCGTCTTCGGCGTCGTCGACACCCGCAGCGAAGGCCCACGCTCCGCCGTGATCGTGGCTTTCTGATTCTGCGCGAGCGACGACGAGGCGAGAGCTCCGACGAGAAGGAGGAGGAGGGCAAGTCGAAGCGAACCGCGCATGGCGCGTCATCCTAGCCGACGCGCCGATCCGGATTCAGAGTGTTTCTTCGGAGCGGGCGCGCCAGAGAACGTCACCCGGTTCGGATCCCGCCAACGTCTCTTCGATGTCGGTGATCCGGTACTTGCGCTTGCCCCGCTCCTTGAAGTCGAGGTAGAGCATGCCCGCATCGATCCTGTAGGTGCCACGCCATTCGTCGACGCGACCGTCGAGGGCGGTCGAGTATCCGGCCGTGCCGTCCGGGAGCAGAACCAACGTCCGCGTGCGCGGTGTCTTGGCGCGGGCGTCGCCGTGGAAGGCGTCGATCCCTTCGCGACGGAACACCACCCGACGCACGACGGCCCCTTCCTTCACGTTCAGCGGATCCGCGGAAAGCGTCACGTCGCCGGGAGACTCGAGGCTTTGGAGGACGCGCCACGCCAAGGCGACATCCCGGCCGTCGTAGCCTTTCGGGACGCCGAGGATGCGGAAGACGAGATGGTCGCCGCGAACGTGGGCGAGCGCGGTCGTGCGGACGGCGCCGTCTCCTTCGACACGGAGCGCGGCTTTCGTTCCGGCGACGCGCCAGCGACGTGCGTCCTGCGCCTCGTCGACGGTGACGATCTTCAGTCCCTCGGCGAGGAATCCCTTCGTGATACGGGCGAGAAGCGGATTGTCGACGAGCTCGCCGCGCTTCTGCACGGCGGTCTGGAAGCGAACGGCGACGCCCGACGGCGCCGTCACGAAGATGTCGCGACCGTTGCCGCGATTCATATCCGTATCGAGTTTCCAACCCTCGGGAAGGTCGTACGTGTAGTCGCCGATCGAGTCGCGTTTCGTCGTCGATTTCGGGTCGTAGGTGACGGCCTCGAGGAGTGACGGGCCCGCCACGCCCGCTCGGTCACGATCGGCGTCCTCCGTGCGAATGTCGACGAGAAGCACGGTGCCGAGATCGGCGAGGGCACCGACGCGACCGCGGGTGAATCGCGCGCCGGACCGCAGCGTATAGGCGATGCGCACGCCCCGGACGCCCGCGAACGGAGCCCATGTCACGTCACCGATGTCGAGTTCCAGTCCTGCTCCGACCGCTTCGTCCGACAACGAGGCCTGGACCATCGCCGCCAAGCGTTCGAGCGGGGATTCGACGGCGAGCGATTCGACGAAGCTCACGCGCAGGATACGGACGGCGGTTCGCAGCGGATCGGCCGCGTCTTCCGGCTTCGGCGACAACAGAACGAGCGATGCGGCGGCGGCGTTGTCCGCACGGCCGAGCACGGAATAACCTTCCGGCAGGGGGAGTGTGACGGGAGTCGACCACGGAATGGACAACCGGCCGTCGCGGAGCCAGTCCGCGGACGCCTCTTCGAGGACGACCTTGCCGCTCGGGAGCGCCGACGGCGTCGGAGCGGGTTCGGCGGGCGGCGTTTCGGCAGGCGCGGATTCCGGCGCCGGTGTTTCCACCGGACCCGTAAAGATCAGAGTGTCGAACACCGCGGCGATACCGGGCCATCCGGCGTCGAAGCCTTCTTCCGGGTGGGAAGCGGTGACGACCGTCAGCACGCCTTTGTGCAACATGAACACCACGCGTCCGCGGTGTTTCGTCGAAGAGGCACGCGACTCTTCGAACGGAGCCGAAACGACGACGCGCGTGCCCAACGTGCCTTCGGTGCGATCGCCGATGGTCAGGTTGATTCCGGCATCGGCACGGCTCTTCACGTAGTCGGCCAAGAGACTCGTCGCGATGTCGAGCAACTGCGCGTCGAGGAGATCGTTGAACGTGTCGCGGCGGATGCGCAGCACCGACACGAACGGACCGAGCCGATCCTTTTCCTTGCCGATCGTATCGACGGTGAGATCTTTGAGGACGTCCGTCGCCGGACCGAGGAAGAGTTCGTCGCTCGCATCCGGATAGACGAGGAACGCGCGTCCCCAAAATGCGGGTACGGTGAGTTCGAGGTCGCCGCCTCCGGTGACGGCCTCCCGGCGTTCGCCGCCGATCGCCGGACGCGATCCCGCCGCGTCGGATGGAGGAGCGTCGTCGACGCCTCCGAGCAATTTCTGCCATGCGGCGAGCGCCGAACTGCTCGCGTCGAGCGTCGATTGTGCGGGGCGGGCTTCGCTCGCGAGGAGGTCGACGCGCAGACCGAACGGAGCCTGCGATGGAAGCGCATAGCTCGCGATGCGCCGATAGCGCGTCTTCGCCGTTCCTCCTACGAGCTCCGACGCGCCGAGGCACGACCACGCGACACCCTTCAAGTTGCCGATGACGATGTCTTGCTTCGACTCTTCACGGATTTTGTCGTCCGCGTCCGCCATGCCCTTCGCCAGCACGGTCGTGTCGGTGGCTGCGGCGTCAACTTTGACTTTCCAACGGAGCCGATCGCCGTTCGGCAACTTCCGTTCGAAGACGCGCTCCGTTTCGTTCGACGACGTCGTCGTGAAGCCTGCGGGGACGGTGAAGGCGGGGTGTTGTGCGACGACGGCGAGGGCGCAGAGCGCCATGACAAGTCCCGCGCGCAGCATGGCCCCGAACGATGAGGCGGGATGGACGTGGGAGGCGACCGTTCGTTCGATCTTCATGGGAACCACACCTCGGGCCTCTGCGGGCCGTTCCTCATGCTACGAGGGGCGGAGGACGATCGTGGGTCTTTGGGGATGACCTCGACGCACGGGGCGCGTAGAGTCCTCACGCATGAAGATCCTCACCGACTTCGACGGGGTTCTGACGGATCCGCTCCACGAAATGCGGCGGATGCGCGAGGTGCTCGAGGACTTCCTGAACGTCCGCGCGGGACTGGACGCGCTCGCGCTCCTCGCCGAGGCGGACGCCTTCGCGGCGGCCCATCCGGAACGGGTCGGTTGGGAAAACGGCGGCAGGATCTCGGGTTACGCGGACGAAGACGGTTTCGTCGCGGTGAACGGGGTCGCGGCCCACATGGATCGTATGGCCCGGGACGGCCATATTGCGGCCGTCGGCGTCCTTGAACGGCTTCGCGCCGGGGGGACCCCATCGTTCGAACGGGTCGCCAACGACGCCTTCGACCGGATGGCTCACGAAACCGCGACGACGTCGCACCGTCCGGCGGACCCGGCCACCGGTCCCGTCCTCGGGGCCCTGCTCGCCGCCGGTCACGACGTCCTCATCGTCTCGAACTCCAGCACGGGCCGCATACTCGGAATCCTCGAAAAGTCGGGGATTTCCGCGTATTCCCACGGGGATGCTCCGAAACCGGGCGCGGTTCGGGTGCGGGGTGACGCTCGGAAGTTCGAACTGGCCACCGACCCGTCGGTGTTTCACGCGGGCCGCCCCGTCGACATCGCCCGGCCCAAGTTCGAAGCCCTCCTGCGCGAAGAGCGCCCCGATATCGCCGTCGGCGACGTGTTCTCCTTCGACTTGGCGCTTCCCTGCGCACTTCGCCTACGTGGTGAACCCGGATTCGAGGGGCTCCATGCGGTGCTTCGCCGCCGTCCGTACACCCCGACGTGGCCGACCGCCTATCTTGCCTCCGAGCCGCGCCTGGCCTGGTCGGTGATCGACCGGCTCGACGATCTCGTCCGCATCGCGGGAGCGTGACCCCGCCGGCGACGTTCCTTTTCGACACGCTCCCCGCAAGGACCGTCTTCCACCATGCCCCCTTACCTCTCCAATCTCGGCGCGATCGCGGCGTTGCTCGTCGTCATCGTGCTCGTGCTGCGCCGACTCCCGAAGGTCGATCTCGGTCACCCCGACGCGCTCATCCGACGTCGTCGCAAGAACTGGATCGTCCTTGGCCTCGCGTACGCGTTCCTCTACTTCGGTCGCTACAACCTTTCCGCGATCGTCGGAGACCTCGATCGATCGGGTGTGCTGACAAAAGAACAATTCAACGCGATCGACGGCGTCGGTCTCGCCGTGTACGGCATCGCGTTTCTTTTGAACGGCCCACTGACGGACCGCTGGGGCGGTCGCGTCACCATCCTTCTCGCGACGGGTGGTTCGGCCATCATGAACTTGGGCATGGCGTGGGCGATGCGCGACCTCTCGGCCGTCGTGAGCGCGGGTGGCGACGGCGCGGCCGCCCGCCACACGCTTCTCCTGCTCAACGCGGCGAACATGTACTTCCAAAGCTTCGGTGCCGTGTCGATCGTCAAGGTCAACGCGCACTGGTTCCACGTGCGTGAACGCGGCGTGCTCGGAGGCATGTTCGGGATCCTGATTTCCCTCGGCCTCTACTTCTCCTACGACTGGTCGCTGCTTCTCTTCAAGAACGTCGGACTCACGTCGACGTTCTTCGTTCCCGGAATCATGCTCGCGGTGGCGTGCGTCGCCGCGGCTCTCGTCGTCCGCGACAGCCCGGGCGCGGCGGGCTTCGCCGATTTCGATACGGGCGACGCGACCTCCGGACAGACGCATGCGGATCCGCTCGGGACGGTGCTTCGCAAGATGCTCACGCAGAAGGCCGTGCTCATCATGGTCGCCATCGAAGCGTGCTCGGGCTTCCTTCGCCAAGCCGTGATGAAGCAGTACCGACCCTACGCCGTGGCGCTCGATCAATCGGGAAGCTTCGTCTACCAGAACTGGGGACTTCTTCTGTGCATCGCGGGAATCCTCGGCGGTATTTTCGCCGGGACCATCTCCGACGTCGTCTTCCACTCGCGTCGTGGTCCGGTCGCCTCGATCCTCTACGCGGGGATGCTCGTCGGTGCGATCGGTTGCTCGCTGATGCTCGGTTCGCCCG
>CAIWVZ010000131.1 GCA_903916245.1 uncultured Planctomycetota bacterium
GCCTCAAGATCATCGCCCCCAAGCCGGAAACCCTGATGACCCACGGGCCAGGATCTCGGGCAGGGATGAAGACGTTCCACCCATCGCGGTTCCCCAAAATCGGAAATCGTTCCCTGACCCCGTTCCCGGCGTCGCCGTCGCGGGCGGTGCGCATCGCGGATTCGCTTCGCTCGAGAATGGCCCGGGCTTCGCGGAGGAATCCTTCGCCGGCCGTCGTGAGTCGAACGCCGTCGCGGGTTCGTTCCAGGAGTGCGACGCCGATCTCCTCTTCGAGTTGGCGGATTTGTCGACTGAGCGCGGGCTGGGCGATGCGGAGACGGCGGGCGGCGCGGGAGAAGCCACCGTCCTCCGCCACGCCCACGAAATATCGCAAATGCCGCAGTTCCACGCGGCACGACGATACCGGGACGGCATGGCGGGGCGAATAAGGAAGTATGAGGTGGAAGCCGCGGTGGTCGGTTAGAACGAGCGTATGAATTGGAACGATCGCTGGGCCCGCCGGACGACCTCGATGCGTCGATCGGCGGTGCGCGAATTGTTGAAGCTGACCTTGCGTCCGGACCTGATCTCGTTCGCCGGTGGGTTGCCCGCACCGGAGTTGTTTCCCGTCGAGGCGTTGGCCGAGGCGGCGCGGGTGGTGTTGCGGGATCGGCCGGGAGCGGCGTTGCAGTATGGCGAGACGGAGGGCGTCGGGGAATTGCGGGACTGGATCGCGGCCCGCCACTCGACCTCGAGCCGGCCGTTGACCCGCGAAAACGTTCTGATCGCGAGCGGCGCGCAGCAGGGACTGGATCTGATCGGCCGGATCTTCCTGAATTCCGGGGATCGCGTGGCGGTTCAGAATCCAACTTACCTGGCGTTGTTGTCCGCATGGCGACCGTTGGGCGTGGACTTCGTCCCGTTTTATCCGGGCAACGCGGAGAGTGACGATCCAGCACCGAGTTGGGGGCTCCGGGGCGCGAGGTTCGCCTATGTCCTGCCGGAGTTTCGGAACCCGACCGGAGAATCGCTCACGCTCCGGGAGCGGCGTCGATTTCTCGAGGATCTGGCGGCGTCGGACGCACTCGCGGTCGAGGACGATCCGTACGGCGATCTGCGCTATTCCGGGGACGAGTTGCCTTCGTTGTTCGAATTGGAAGCCCGCGAATTCGGCGGTGAGGAACGGATTTTGCGGACCGGAACCTTCTCCAAAATCCTCGCGCCCGGTTTGCGGGTCGGCTGGGTGCTGGCGGCGGCTCCGGTGATCGATCGTCTGACCTTGGCCAAGCAGGCGTTGGATCTTCACACGAGCACGATGTCGCAGCATCTCGTTCTCGAACTCGTGCGACGGGGCGTGCTCGAAGGGCAGCGCGAGCGACTCCGCGGAGCCTACCGGGAACGAAGGGATGCGATGCTGGCCGCGCTGGAGGAGCGGCTCCCGTCGACGGTGACCTGGACGCGTCCCGAGGGCGGTATGTTCGTTTTCGTGACTCTGCCGGAGGGGTGCGACACCTCGGCCTTGCTCCCGGTGGCGGTCCGGCATGGGGTGGCCTTCGTTCCCGGCGGTGAGTTTCACGTCGATGGTACGGGACGAAATACGATGAGACTCAATTTCACCCATGCCGCGCCGGAGCGGATCCGAGAGGGAGTGCGAAGGTTGGCGGAAGCGCTGGCTGAGGCGGGTGTGTCTCGTGAGCGGTAACAACGAAGGGAGCGTCATGCATTGGGACCATGAACCCGGTTGTTTGGAGTTTGGCGCGCGGGGTGTGGAGGTCGAAGCCTTCCGACTCCCGACACCAAATCGATCGGTTTCGTCCGACGTCGACGCAACGCCGTCGGCGTTGGATTGGATCGCGGGGCGCACAC
>CAIWVZ010000132.1 GCA_903916245.1 uncultured Planctomycetota bacterium
GGGAATCGCGATCGACGACGATCGCGGGGTGTACTTGGGCCTCGGCGGCATCGGAGGTCGTCTCGAAGTCCGTCGATTGATCGACGACGAGATGGTGGCGTCGCTTCCGACGGCACCGTGGGCGCGCAAGTTGGCGGTCCTGCCCGGCGGGGGACGAGCGGTGGTGACCTCCGCGGGCGGCGCTCTCGTCGTGCGATACTGACGGCATCATGACGTCGGTCGATCGTCGCCGTTGGTTGAAGTCGGTCGTCGCCGGCGCCTGTGCGCTCGCGGGCTGCGGCGAGACGTCGGAGTCGTCCGGCGATCGCCGTCGGACGGTGATCGTGGGAGGCGGCCTCGCGGGTCTCGCGTTGCTGCGAAGACTCGTCGATCGTGGTGACGATGCGGTGCTTCTCGAATCCGGTCGACGCCTTGGGGGGCGCGTCTACACCCTCCGTGACGGTCTGCCCGCCGGGCTGATCGCCGAGGCCGGAGCGGAGCGCGTCGGGGTGGGACATGCGCGGGTCCGCGCATGGCTCGAACGCTTCGGGATCGACTGCGCGCCGCCGACGCCGCCGAAGGAACCGTTCCGACTGACTCTGGGCGCCGAGCGCCACGTCGTCGCCGACACCACGGCGCCTCCCGACGTCCTGCTCGAGGGGCTTTCGGAAACCGAGCGCCGATTCGGTCCCTTCTGGATCGACATCGCCTTCGCGACCGCGATCGAAGCCCCGCGCGCGGACGACCCCCGTTCGGCGATGCGTTGGATGAAGGATGCGGGGCTCGGTGCCCGCGCCGAGTCCTACGTCCGCGCGTTCTGCGCGCATCCGCTCGATCGCATCCCCGCGGTCGAGTACCACCGTTTGGCGCACGAAGATCTCGACGCCTTCGATTGGTCGCGCATCGACGGTGGTTCGTCGCGCCTGACCGATGCGATGTCGGCCGGACTCGACGCGTACATCCGACGCGATCATGTCGTCGACGGCGTCTGGCTCGACGGGGGCGGCTTGACCGGCGGGCTCGCCGGAAAACCGGCGGTGCGCTGTCGCAACGGCGCCGTATTCGTCGGCGATCGCGTCGTCCTCGCCTTACCGCTCGAACCGTTGCGCAAACTCGCCTTCCACCCCGAGAGGCCTCTCGAGTTGACCCGGCGCCTCGACGGACTGTTCGCGAGCGATCAGGTGAAAATCCACGTGGAGATCCCGCCGATCGAAACGGGGACGTTCTCGCCGTGGAACGCGCGCAGCGCGTATCCGCGCATGACCTGGCTCGCGGACGGTGTCGCGGCCGACGGTCGACGCCTGATGGGAACGATGGCGACGGAGGTCGATCTCGTCGCCGTGCGCACGCTCCTCGCGCAGGGATCCGGAGCCGTCGGCGCGGCGATCGCGGCATCGATTCCCGACTTTCCGACGCGCACCCCCGCGGCGTGGTTCCACGATTTCGGGCGCGATCCGTTCGCCGGAGGATCCGGAACGTACGCTCGCCGCGGCGACGTCTCTCGCGGACCCGTCATCACGGGGGCGCTCGGTGTCGTCGGATCGGATCTTTCCGACATGCCGGGGTGGATGGAAGGGGCGTTGTCGTCCGTCGAGGCGCTCTGCGGCGTGTGGGGAATCTAGGAGACGGCGTCGCGCCAGGCGGCCTCGAGCGCCTTGCGTTCCGCGTCCAGTCCGAATCGTTCCCGGATGAACACATGGGCTTCGCGAGCGATTTCCGATCGGAGTTCCGCCGATCCGAGCCAGGCGGCGGCGGTGGCGATCGCGGCGGCGTCGTCGGTGAAGGCGGCCGCCGCCGCGCGGGGGCTGAGTCCCGCGAGATTGGCGGGGATGGCCGTCGCCAACACCGGGCGTCCGGCGGCTTGCGCTTCGAGCAGCGCATTCGACATCCCTTCGAAGCGCGACGTATTCAACACGACGTCGGCATCGGCGTAGACCGTGTCCATCGCATCGGCGGTGAAGGCCGCCGGGAGATGCAGGTAGGGTCGCGATCGCGCGGCGTCGGCAAGTTGGTACACGATGGTCGCGTCGATCGGTAGCCCGAGGATCGCCATGTGCACTGGAATGCCCGTCGCGCGGACGCCGTCGACGATGCGCACAGCGCGGAGCGGGTCTTTACCCGGACGCAGTCCGGACGGAACGAGGATCAACGGTACATCGGCTCCGAGGCCGCAGCGTTCACGGAGGGGGCCACGAGCGAGCGGATGACGCATCGGCGGTGTCACCACCGGGACATCGAGACCTCTCGGGACGACGCGTAGTTTGTCCTTCGAAAGCGTCGCGAGCGACGGAAGGTCGGAGGGGCCTCGGTGGGGAACGAGAACGAGGCGCGCCGCGGCGAAGACGGCATCAAGGACGTCGGCCTGTCGAGGTTCACGTTCGATCAGTTCGGCCTCGGTTCCGCCGAGTGAAACGACGAAGGGCCGCCGCGCGTGCAGGAGCGCCGGCCCGGTGCGCAGGGCGTGGTGCCCATGAAGAAGGATGTCGTCGGAGGTCCCGACGAGCCATGCGTCGACTTGGCGCCGCAGGGCCGCGTCGTCGCCCCAAATCCAATCGACCTCGATCCCCGCATGGGCGGCGGCGTCCGCCCATCGCCGGCAGGTCGTGACGTTGCCCCGCGGATCGGGCGGACCGTAGGCGGACAGAAGGAGAAGCTGCGACGGACCGTCGCAGGGTTCCCGGAGTCACGAAGGGCGAGGCATGGTGGATGATAACGCCCCGATCGGGCAGGATGGAGGCATGCGGTGCCTTCCGCTTCTTCTTTTCGTGGGCTTCGCCGCGTGCGGCGACGAAGCGTCGACCCCCGTCGCGCCGTCGGTGCCGGGGCTCATGCGGGACGTTCATGTCGCCGCGGGTCTCGACGTGGTGTTGCGATCGGGCGAAGCGGCACCCGCGTACATCCCCGAAGTCAAAGGTCTCGGGGTTGCCGCGGCCGACTTCGACGGCGACGGGCGTGTGGACCTTTTGTTCGCATCCGGGTCATCGGTCGAGCGGTATCGAAGAGGGGAGGCCGGATTCGGCATCCATCTCTACATGAACACGACGACTCGCGAGGGCGCACCCACCTTCAAGGAGGTTCCCGGAGCGGGCGGCATCGTCGGTCCTCGGTGGCCGTCGGCGCCCGCCGTCGCGGACTACGACGGCGACGGCGATCTCGACGTGTTGATCACCGGATTCGGCGGTCTCGCGTTGTGGCGCAACCGCGGTGACGGCACGTTCGACGATGCGACGACGTCGGCGGGCGTCGCCTTGGACGGATGGTCGACCGGTGCCGCGTTCGCCGATCTCGATGCCGACGGCGATCTCGATCTCTACGTCGCCCGCTATCTGGCGTTCGACCCCAACGATCCTCTCGTTCATGGACCGAAGGCGCACTGCACGTGGAAGGATCATGTCGTGTTGTGCGGCCCTCGCGGATTCACCGCACAGGGCGATCGTGCCTATCGCAATCGCGGAGACGGAACGTTCGAAGACGCGACGTCGTCGTGGGGCTTCGATCGCGCGACACCGCAGTACGGTCTCGGAGTGCTCATCCGCGACTTCGACGGTGACGGAGCGGTGGACGTTTTCGTCGCGAACGACTCCTGCGCCAACTTCCTCTTCGTACGCCGTGGGGCGGGTTTCGAAGAGGTCGCCCTCGAATCCGGCGTCGCGTACAGCGAAGACGGGCGAAGCATGGCTGGTATGGGAGTCGACGCCGCAGATCTCAACCGTGACGGCCTTCCCGACCTCGTCGTCACCAACTTCTCGGATCAGCCCAACTCGGTATTCCTGTCGACGGGGAAGGGACGATGGCTCGAATCATCGCGCCTCACCGGGATGTCGCTCGCGTCGTGGCCGATGGTGGCGTGGGGAGCGGCCTTCGCCGACTTCGATCGCGACGGCGACGACGACCTTCTCGTCGGCAACGGCCACGTGTATCCGCAGGCCGATCTCCCGGGAACCGACACGGCCTTTCGTCAACGTCCCCAACTCTTTTTGACGGAAACCACTGCGGGATCCTTCCGCTTCGTCGACGCGGTTTCCGCGCTCGACGAAAAAGCCGCGGCACCGTCCGTGGGACGTGCGGTGGCGACGGCGGACTTCGATCGTGACGGCGACATGGATGCCGTGCTCGTCGGGCTCGGTGAAGCTCCACGCCTCTTGGACAACGGACTCGCCTCGCGAGGGGAGTCCGTGGCCCTGCGGCTCCGTGACCCCGCGTCGAAGAACCGCGAAGGTCTCGGCTCGGAAATCGCGTGGGACGGCGCCCTGGCGGGACGGTCGATCGTTCGACGAAGTCATTCCTTTTTCGCGTCGTCGGACGCCGAGGTCCTCGCGACGGTGTCGCGCGGAAGTACGCGCGTGCGCGTCGACGTGCGTTGGCCCGATGGGCTTACGGAAGTGTTCGAAGTCGCCGTCGCCGATCGGCGACGCGTCCTCGAACGCGGCAAGGGGCGCGCCAAGTGATTCGTCGATCGTGGTGGGGCGGCGCTCTACTCGCGGCGCTTCTCCATGCGCAGGCGACGACGACGCGACCCGGCGCCATCGCACCGAGCGACGTCGCCGCTCTCCGCAAGACGGCGGTCGCCTTGTTGAACGACGATCGCCCATCCGAAGCCCTGGCGCTTCTCAGGTCGTTGCGGGAGGTCGCACCGAAGGACCCCGACGTCCTCGCGTTCATCGGCGAGGCGCACGCGATGCAGGAGAACTGGCTCGCCGCACGGGAGGCGTTCGACGCCGCGTTCGCGGTGGATCCCGCATTGGCGACACGCGTGGTCAATCGCGGGATGGCGTTGATCAAACTGCGTGCGATCGACGCCGCGGCCGAGGATTTTCGTGTGCTCGCCGAACGCGGCGCCACTCCTGCGCTCAAAGCGCGGGGGCATTACGGTCTCGGGCTCGTCGCCGAAGAGCGCGGCGATGTACCGGCGGCACGGTCCGCCTACGAACGGTCGTTGGCGCTCGACGGATCGCGCACGTTGCCTCGGTACCGGTTGGCGTTGTTGAAACTTCGGGCGGGGGAGGCGGCGGTCGCGGCCGCGTTGCTCGAAGAGGTCGTCGCGAAGGACGTGTTGCTCGAAGGAGCCGCCTACAATCTCGCGATCGCCTACGAGAAGGCGGGCGACGCAAAAAAAGCCGCGGACTGGCGCGGTCGGTTCCGAGACTTCCGTGAACTGAAGACGACCATCGACGCGTGCCGCCAACGTCTGCGCGGGGATCCGAATCAAGCTGCCGCCTTGTTGGAGATGGCACGGGCCTTTTCCAGGATCGGCGCGGCTCCCGAAGCGCTCGGCGGCTATCGCCGCTACCTCGCGGTCGCACCGTTCGACCGCGTGGCGCGTCTCGAGGCGGCGACCTTGTACGTCGCCGTGGGCGATGCGGTCAACGCCCGCAAGGAGATCCAACGCCTTCGGCAGGGGGTGGTCGGCGACGCCGAGCGCGCGGCTATCGACGCTCTCGCCGCCCGGTTGCCCGGCACCGAGTCGCGCTGAGCGGGTCGACTTGGTGTAAGGTGACACCATGACCAACCCGTCGTCTCCCTTGAGACTCGAGGTGTGCGTGGATTCCGCCGACGCGTGCGTGCTTGCCGCCGAAGGTGGCGCCGACCGCGTCGAGTTGTGCGCGGATCTGACCGAGGGGGGGATCACGCCGAGTGCGGGAATGATCCGGACCGCCGTTCGAGCGGTGGGGATTCCGGTCATGGTGATCATCCGTCCGCGTGGTGGAGACTTCACCGCGTCCGCCCGCGAAGTGGAAGCCATGGAGGCCGACATCGCGATCGCCCGTGCCGAAGGGGCTCACGGTGTGGTCATCGGCAATCTGACTCGGGATGGCGAGATCGACGAGGCGGTGTTGACGCGCCTGCTCGAAGCGGCCTACGGGATGGACGTGACCTTTCATCGGGCTTTCGACCACGCCCGCGATCTTTCACGTTCCCTCGATATCCTGATGCGCTACGGCGTCCCGCGTGTTCTGACGTCCGGCGGCCGTCCTACCGTCCGTGAAGGGGTCGACGTCATCGCGGCACTCGTTGCGCGGGCCGCGGGCCGGATCATCGTCATGCCGGGCGGGGGCGTGCGGGAAGACCATGCCGCCGACATCGTGCGGGCGACCGGATGTACCGAAATTCATGCCACGGCCTTCGTCGGCGAACGGTCCGCGGCGTTTCTGCGGGCGGAAGTTCCGATTTCCAAAGGACGTGTGCCCGCGGATGCGGATCGTAGTCGCGTGGCCCCCGATCGGGTGAGGGCGCTTCGTGCCGCGTTGATGGCGGGCGGAGCCTGAGCGCGCCGAACTTGAGCTCCGGTACGATCCGAGGATGGCGGTCGACAGGAACACTTCGACGGAGCGTACACTTTCCACCATGAGTCGCGTTCGGTTCTTCTCGGTGGTGATGTGGCTCGGCTTCGCGGCCTTGGCACAAGGTGATCTCGCTTCGCGACCCTCGTCCCCCGTGACGTGGTCGGAACATGTCGCGCCGATCGTTTTCAAGCACTGCACGGAATGTCATCGCCCCGGCCAAGGCGCACCGTTCGATCTCTTGACCTACGACGATGCGTCGAAACGCGCGAAGATGCTCCGTGTCGCCGTCGAGACGGCGCTGATGCCTCCGTGGCACCCCGACCCGAAAGTGCAGTCCTTTCGCCATGAACGCGTGATGACGGCGAGAGAAAAAAATCTCATCGCGCAGTGGTCGGATCAGGGTGCGCCCGAGGGCGATCCGAAGCGTACGCCGTCGCCGCCGAAGTTCCCGCCGGACGGCTGGCGGCTCGGCACGCCCGATCTCGTCGTTTCCATGCCGCAGGGATTTCCGGTCCCCGCGACCGGGCCCGATATCTACCGCAGCTTCGTGTTGCCCGTGGGGTTGCCCGAAGATCGTTGGGTGAAAGCGGTCGAGATGCGCACCGATGCGCCGAGCGTCGTCCACCACGTCCTTTACTTCCTCGACGACACGGGTGAAGCGCGCGAACGTCGCAGTCGCGACGGCAAGCCGGGTTTCCGCAGCATGGGAATCCGTGGATTTTCCGGTGGATTGGGCGGTTGGGCGGTCGGGGCGACCCCCGCGTTCCTTCCGGATGACCTCGCACTCGAGTTGCCGAAGGGGTCGGACATCGTTCTGCAGACCCACTTTCACCCCTCCGGAAAACCAGAAACCGCGACGATCACTCTCGGTCTTTACTTCGCGAAGACGCCACCCGCGAAGCGCTTGTTCGCGTTTCAGGTTCCGCGGGCCTTCGGCGCCTTGGCGGGGATCGATATCCCCGCAGGCGAAGCGGCATGGCGTCTGAAGGGGTCGTTCGTGGTGCCCGTCGATGTCGACTTGGTCGGAGTCGGAGGACACGCCCACTATTTGGCGAAGACGCTCGACGCCGTCGCCGAAGCCCCCGACGGGGAGAAGACGCCGCTGTTCCGAATCCCCGACTGGGATTTCAATTGGCAAGGGCAGTACGAATACGCGGCACCCGTGAGGCTGAAAGCCGGAACACGCATCCGCGCCGAGCTCGTCTACGACAACTCGTCGTCGAATCCC